>DAWBVG010000213.1:0-5493 GCA_052279865.1 Muribaculaceae bacterium | reverse complement strand
TTGATACTGATTTCAGCGAAGATGAGATTGTTTCCCTAAAGAAACAACTATACCTTATCGGCTTACTTGATGTTCCCAACAACGAGTTGCCTTGGCGACGAGCATACATCGGCACTGATGACAAGATTTTTCCACCGGCAAATATGGAACGATGCTGGAACAAAATTGGCGTTGAAATTGTAAAACTGCCGAATGCCCACTATATTCCTTTGCGGGATATCATCAAGTCTGTTATTCCGGATTATGATACTATCGCAAAACGTTTTCACGATGCACACAACACATATAATGACAATGCAAGAGCGCAACGAATGATCGTAAATACTCTCGCAGGACTATTGTCAACACTTAACATTCCTACAGGGGCAAAAATCCTTGAGATTGGTCCCGGCACAGGACTATTTACAGACAAATATGCCAATGTATTGAAACCCGCTGAAGTACATTTTGTCGACATTGCCCCCCTTCGCCCCATGAATGTCGCTGACAAGGAGAAATATTTTTGCGAGGATGCTGAAAAATGGATGAGAGAATGCGGAGAGAAATACGATTGCATCCTATCATCATCCACTATGCAGTGGTTTTCCAATATTCCGGAGTTTCTTTATAACTGCAGTAAATCGTTACGACCGGGAGGTGTGGTAGTGCTTTCAAGTTTTCTACCGGGAAATCTTGGAGAATTAGATGCATTGCGTCCCTCCCCAATTCATTATCACACTGAAACTGAATATAAAGAATGGTTGGAAAAATATTTCACTGATATTGAAATACACACGGAAAAAATACTCCTGGAATTCTCCTCCCCCCGCGAACTGCTGATGCATCTGAAGCATACCGGCGTTGCCGGATCAGCTCCTTCTCCCCACGTCTCCCCTGCTGCCCTCCGCAGCATCCACACCATCACCTACCACCCTATCTTCATCACCGCAACCCGTCGTGAGTAAAAAATAATATTACAATTCATAGTGAATATATAAAGAATTTGAGTATATTTGCAGGATTAACAGATATATTGAAAATTTAGACAGTTATTTACACATTTATGAAAGGAATAGTTCTTGCCGGAGGATCCGGCACCCGTTTATATCCGATTACAAAAGGTGTCAGCAAACAGATGCTTCCCATCTATGATAAACCGATGGTATACTATCCGATATCTACCCTTATGATGGCAGGTATCCGCGATATCCTCATAATTTCTACTCCTCAAGATCTTCCCGGATTCAAACGTCTCCTCGGTGACGGTTCTGATTTTGGTGTTCATCTTGAATATGCCGAACAACCTTCGCCCGATGGTCTTGCCCAGGCTTTCATCATAGGTAAAGACTTTATCGGCGATGACAGTGCCTGCCTTGTGCTCGGCGACAATATATTTCATGGAGCCGGTTTCTCCGGAATTCTCAAGGATGCTGTAGCAACTGCTGAGAAAAATGGAGAAGCCACTGTGTTCGGATATTGGGTAGATGATCCTGAGCGTTATGGAGTAGCCGAATTCGACAAAGATGGCAATTGCCTTTCCATAGAGGAAAAGCCACAGAAACCGAAGAGTAACTATGCTGTTGTAGGACTCTATTTCTATCCCAATGAAGTTGTGGATGTCGCTGCCAACATAAAACCGTCTGCCCGCGGCGAATTGGAAATAACTACCGTAAATCAGGAATTCCTCGACCATGGAAAACTGAAAGTGAAGACTCTTCCGCGCGGCTTCGCATGGCTCGACACCGGCACACATGATTCCCTTGCGGAAGCTTCGATATATGTTGAAGTTCTTGAAAAGAGACAGGGTCTGAAGATAGGATGCATCGAAGGTATCGCCTATCGCCAGGGCTGGATCTCAGCAGAACGTCTTAAAGAGGTTGCAGCACCGATGGCAAAAAATGAATATGGTCGTTACCTCTTGAAAGTGGTTGAGGAAATCGACCGCACCGGTTATTCCAATCTTGACTGATTCAAACGATGATATAGCAAAATAAAGAGGCTTGCAATAGCCTCTTTATTTTTTTGCAGCGACAGTGCCGCTTGCGGTGGACTAAATACTCGGTATATTTGAGTGCTGTGGTATAATCAATGGTAATTATATACAAGCTTACACTAACAAAGATAATAAAAAAGAGCGAGACTGAAAAATCTCGCTCTTTTTTTTACATACTTTTTTTTACTCTTTAATAATGTTATGTAGATTGGCTGATAAGTCAAGCTCATCGAAACTTCTTGAAGAACTTCCATAAGGCATATATAAAACAGCCCAATAATTTTTATCATACTGATAAAGAGACATACAGACTGCAGTTGTAATGCTTTGTGTAGAATAACCGTTTGTAAAATAGAAATCATATCCATCTACATGAATAGGTTGATAGCGTTCAATTAAAAAGTCTACCAATTCAGATGTATAGCCTATACTTACCGTTACAACGGAGGAAGATAATCTACCATTACTATCGAAAGTGTACATTGTAATTTGACCAATGTTGCTATTAGATAAGTATCCAATGGAATTACCTGATTCCTTATAATTACTCCCGCATTTAGATATAAGCTGAGACTTACTTATCCCCCATTCTGTTATAGGTTCCTTTAAAAAATTCGATTTTGGAGTAACTGTTACTTTGCAACGGTTTTTTCCGTTACTAATGGTACACTCCCCAACGTGTTCAGCTTTAACATCCCCTTCATTGTTTACAGATGCCACGAAGTCGTTTGATGATTTCCAATCTCCTTGAACTTTAAGAGAAAAAGATGACCCTACTGAAATAGACTTTGCTGTCGGTATTGGAATTTTTGGCTCTTCCTTTTCATCTGAACAAGCCGTGAATAGCGTCACTCCCATAAATACGAGTAGTAACGGTAAGATTTTTCCAAATCTGCTCATAGATAGAAATTTTATTTGGTTGTATTGCAATATTGCCTCTGTTATTGCCACCACCAAAAATAGTGGTGGGCTTTTGCATCCTGTACGATCCAGAGGCACTGCCATGCCCACACAACATACAAAGACACTAAGCCCACCAGAAGCCACACCTGTACAGGTATGGCTATTCAGTAGGCGTTCAGTGCATTGTCCTCGTTGTGTATGAAAATTGGCAGTTTTCTGAATCGAGTACAATAGCATCAAACGCTATTCGTTCGTATAATATGTATGAATCCCTGTAGATTCAGCCACAAAATTAAGTAATTTTTATTAGTATGCAAAATATTTTGCATACATTGACGCGGACATAAGGAGATTTACAGAAATATTTGTTATTTTTGTAAACAAATAGGTTCTATGATGGAAACAAAACTTAATATAAAAACAAATCTTGATATCAATGACATTGCTGATTACATCATATTAATGTGCAATGAAAATGGTGTTAAAATTAGTCCCTTGAAATTACAAAAGCTACTTTATTATACACAAGCCTGGCATTGGGTATATTTTAATAAGCAAGATTTATTTTCTGAGTTACCACAGGCATGGGTAAATGGACCTGTTTATCCTACAGTCTATCATAGATTTAGTCATGTTCCAAGATATAATCTTCTAACTCCAGAAATTGCCAATATCAATTGTTCTCTACAAGATAAGGCGCATCAACTGGCTCTTGATAAAGAACAATATAATTTTATCGAATCCATATTTCAGTTTTATGGAATTATGGATAATGATAAGTTGGTATTCCTTACACACGCTGAAAAGCCTTGGAGTGAAAAGAGAGAGGGTTTATCTCCTTTTGAGCAATCTACCAAGGAATTGTCAAAAGATACAATGTATGAATATTATTATCAGAGAATGGAACGCAATCGCAATAAGAAATAAAAACAAAAAAATATGGAAATAAACGATTTCTTTTGTGATCCAGAAGAATTGAGCGATATTCACAAACTATATAAATTTGGAGACAAAATTGATAATAAAGCCATAGCAGCAACTAAAGAGGTACCAATAGTTATATGCTATTCATATATAAATACTACTGATACTAATTATGGTTTTGGTCAAATTGATTTTGACAACATCGATGCTTTCCATTACTTCACAAGGATGAGGAAATTGAGTGAAAAATCTATTATAAAAATAAAAGATGAATTTGATGCACAAGATTGGCACTTAAATTCGACTAAAGGGAGAAATATTATTAATGCTCTTAAACTACATTTTAATATTAAAGAACGCATAGATATTCTGCCTGATATAATGCATTTTGCATTATATCCTAAAAATATGCAGAAACAGGCAGATAAAACAAATCATATTAAAAATCCAAGAATACATTTCTTAGTTGCACACAATGGTATTATTTATCCCCTTTTCTATGACCCATATCATGAGATTAATCCGTAAGATAAGTATTCATTTATTCATCTCCACCAAGCATTTCTGTTAGCAGCTTGTCGAAATCTTCTTTAGGGACCTGGATGGAAAGCCGGAACTTCATGTTCTGAAGCTCTTCTTTGGTCAGTGACCTTATCTCATCTCCTCTCGTTCGTTTGTTTTGCTTTGCCATCCCGATTTAAGCTACGTTCCGCAAAAATAGTTCAAATCTTTCAATTTCCCTACATTTTCGGGTGTTAAATCTAAAAATAAACTCATCCACGTATCTCTGGAGGTGTTTCTTGCTTACCTTGTAATATGTGCCGAACACCATCCGTTTGAAATGCGACCACACATTCTCAATGCCATTAGTGCTTACGCTTATAGATTCTCCGGCAAGTGTCGTGATCTTTTCTCCATAGAAGCCTCTGCCATGATCAACTGAGAACTGTCTGTAATCTTTTTCAAGATCATTGTATTCCCAACCATCGGTAAATACATTGCTCCCCTTCTCAATCCATTGCATAATTATAGGCCTCAAGGTAGATGCTTTGGTATCAGGTACGACAGTGGCTGATACATGACCGTCACGTTGCAAAACTCCGAATACGGGGACCTTGTCCTTAAAGCTTCGTCCCTGACATTTTTCCACTTTCTTGTCTTTATGTCTGTTCTTGTTCTTTCCTCCGACAAAAGTCTCGTCTATTTCCACATTCCCAGATACGGGCTTGTTGTTCATTGACCGCATGAATGCCCTGATCTTATGGAGCATTCCCCATGCAGTCTTCTGCGTCACTCCAAGATCCCTTGCAAGCTGGCATGAAGATATTCCCCTTTTATGGGAAAGGAAAAGGAATATTGCGAACACCCATGTACGTAATGGAAGTTTTGTACCGGCAAACACCGTACCTGTTTTCACGTTGAAATACTTCCCGGTGTTCTTACACTTGTACTTTCCGTTTCCGCATTTATACACTTTTGACGACTTGTCGAAAGGAGAAACAACGATACCTTTCCATCTTAGTTTTTCAAAATACATGACACAACTTTCCTCATCGGGAAATGCTGTAATGAAGTTGAGTATGCCATCCTTTTTATCCATATCGGGGAGAGTTTTATTTCATGCCCCTAATATAACAAAAAAAATCATTATCTTTGCAAATAATTCTAAAAGTGTAATCTAATATATAATTGCC
>DAWBVG010000212.1:0-1050 GCA_052279865.1 Muribaculaceae bacterium | reverse complement strand
GGAGAATTTCAAAGAACCACCCTTATATGGCTTAAGAATGAATCCTGCCTGAGGCACCCATTCATTCCCATATTGCGAGCCGTGCTGCAGACGCACACCGGCATTCAGCGACAGGAGATCATCCCATAACCCTTGCTGCATCATTATGTATCCGGCAATCTCATTTTCACTTCCCTTGAATTCAGAAGTGCGGCGAGCAATGTCCTCCTTACCTGTATTCCACACATGACCACCCCAATGCATGAAATCAATACCGGCAGAGAGATCATTCCCTTGCCATAAGTTAAGAGTCTGATAGAAAGTGAAGCCCATATTGTAGTCGGTGGAATTGAAGATATAATCGGTAGGTGTTGCATTCGAAGCATAACCATCGTCAACCCAGTTGCGTCCCCAGTTGATGAACGCTTGCACACCACCGGAAGCTATTCCATAGTTGTCTTTGGCATAGATGGATGCCGTGCCGCGATTAACTTTCGTCCACATGCTCACAAGAGGATCCTGCACGGTGCCAGGATTGTTGGCTTTGGTCTGATTCATCTCGACAGTGGTTCCGACTTCCCATTCCTTCACCGGGTTATACTGGAACTGCATGAATTCATTGGCATTCCAGAACTCACTGTTCTGACGATAGCCGTTGGAACGGTCAAGAGCACCGGCAACAGTCACACCGAATTTACCCTTGCGGTAACCAGTGGTGAGACCGAATTTCTGAGTTGTGAATGAGCCGAATTCAGCGCGGGCACATCCCGTAAAACCATCCTCTATATGGCGCCGCGTGATAATATTTACTGAGCCACCCATCGCATTTGAGCCGTAAATCAGAGAAGATGGACCTTTCACGATTTCCACACGCTCAACACCATTGGTGACATAAGTATCCGGCATAGCATGTCCGAATACGCCCGCCCATTGCGGCTGGCCGTCAATCAGGAAAAGAACCTTGTTGCCCTGTCCGACACCGCGAATATTGACTGTGCCCGCAGAGCCGCCGGATGCTCCGTAACCTGCAAATCCGCGCTCGGTAACAAACAGACCGGGCACTTTATTGAC
>DAWBVG010000211.1:0-10963 GCA_052279865.1 Muribaculaceae bacterium | reverse complement strand
TGTTCACAACCTCTTCACCCACGTTATTCGCATTGTTGTTGCGTCCGAGGGTATATTGGTTGAGCTGCATAATCTTCTCGTCAAGAGTCATCAGCCCAAGAAGATTATTTACACGAATCTCAACAGGCACATCCTTCTCTTTATACAGGATAGTTTTGGGAGAAACAGCACTGAGGTCCGTGATGTCGTAAGGATTGACCACCGCCTCATGTGCAGCGCGTTTGGCTACTGCCGCGATATCTCTGTTCATACCCTTAGGTACCCATGTATTGCGTGTCACATCTTTACCGAAAAGTGTTTCATACCATGCGCAGGCGGCAGTGAAGCGACCATGACAGAGATCAAGATGAAAGCCATCGCGGTTCATATTGTCGCCGATGAAAGATGTGCGCGCATTCTGCACGGCAGTTCCCGAGGGAACAACGATCTTTATCTTGCCGAGTTTGGCAGCGCGTTTGTTGGCATCCACGATTGCGCGATACATTTTCAACTGGTCGCGGTCGTAATTCTTGAAACCGGAATGTGCTGCTCCCTGCTGATACGCCCAGGTCTGATGAAGAATAATCTTGCTCTTCTTTGGGGTATTATCTTTTACATATTTGATTATCCCCGGCAGATACGGCTCATATTTCTCAAACATTCCCGAGAGAGGGCTTGCCTGCTGCAGGCTGACATAATCCCATTGATCATCTTTCAATGCCTCGGCAATGGAGGCATTCTTTTTCTCCTTCATCTTGCCGTCCGCTCCGATTTTGCGATATACATAATCGTGCTTGTCATCACGGATATTTCCCGAGTGACGTTCAAGAGAGCATCCTCCGATAAAAAGATTGCCGATGATGGCAGTGTCGCCATCGGCTTTTGCGAGCTCATGAAGGTTTTGTTCCACGGCATCACGTGAGAAACTGTTGCCAATAGCCAGAATTCTGAGAGTGCGGGCACTCAAGGCTGCCGACACTCCCAGAAGCAGTGTTAAGAATAATGCGATTCTATTTTTCATACTCCTGTTTTTTCTTTTCGTAATAATCGTGCATTATTTTCCAAGCCTTCTTGCGCTGACCCCGGTCAGACACGAGACCTTTGCGGTTCCAACCCTCTTGATTCGTGGGATGGAAACGGAAGGGTGAACGGAAATCGAAGAGTATCCACGGCGACACTCCCGCAAGATTCGGAATATTCTCAAACATCCGCAGGTTGTCTTCGTAGAGACGTGCCTGATAATCCTCACTCCAAGAGCTCACCACATCACGACTGCCGGATTGACCGTAAAGCGCCTCTCCTCCGAACTCGGATATGATGAGAGGTTTGTCAGGATTCACCTCCCACACTGATTCTGCCGGGGAGAGAGGCCAGGGATGATACCATCCCATATATTTGTTTACAGCCACAACATCCAGATTCTCAGTAAAAGGATCGTTCATTGTGAAGAGTTTGCGGTCTTTGTCAAATTCCACGAGGTCGAATGCCGCCACGTATAGTCTTGTTGTGTCAATGTCGCGTCCGGTTTTAAGAAGGGATTTGAGGAAATCATCACGTTCTGCAGAAGGCTTGGTCTCGTTTGCGACGCCCCAGAATCCTACCGCGCAGCGGTTTTTGTCGCGGCTGATCATTTCAGTCAGCATGTTCTGCGCCTTTGAGCGGGTGCCGTTGTCGGAGAAATCGATACCTTGCCATATGGGAATTTCCTGCCAGAGCACGATACCCATCTCCTCTGCAAGTCTTACAGTATATTCATTCTGCGGATAATGTGCGAGACGGATCATGTTCACACCTAAATCGTGAGCCTCGCTCAGAAGCGTAACCGCGTCAGCCTTGGAGCATGCTCTCCCCATACGTTGCGGAATCTCCTCATGGAATGATATGCAGCGCATGAACTGCGGTTTGCCGTTGATAAGGATCTTTGTGCCGTCGGTGCGGATATCACGGAAACCTATTCTCTCCTTCACATTGTCATCGCCACCGGTGACATTGACATCATATAGCACCGGAGCGTCAGGAGCCCACAAGCGTAGTTTCTTCGACTGCAGTTTGGCAGAGAAGCAACCTTTCGTATCGGTTGTGCCCGAAACTGTTTTGCCGAGAGCCGGAATCTCAACCGAGACCTTTATCCCTGCCTTCGGTTCAGACATGCGCACATCCACATCTACAGTGTCATGATTCTTCTTGTCAAGACGTATGAAATAATCCTCCACGTAATTGTCGGGCACCGTGACGAGCATCACATCGCGGGTTATACCGCCATAGTTCCACCAGTCGAACGCTAACGCCGGAATGGCATCCTTTGTGCGTCGGTTGTTTACCTCAACCACGAGGAAATTGTCGCCTTTGCGCAGCTCACTTGTCACGTCTACTTCAAAAGGGGTAAAACCACCCTCATGCTCTGCAATCTCCTTACCGTTGAGATATACCTTGCAACGGTAGCTGACCGCACCGAAATAAAGAAATTCGCGAGTTCCCGGTTTAGGATTGGCATCGAAATGGCGTGCATACCACACTGTTCCCTCATAATATTTCAATTCCGGAGATTGGGAATTCCAGTCGCCCGGAACTTCAAGACGAAGTCCACCGTCAAAAGAGTATTCGTAAAAATCGGTATTTCCCTCCGGCTTGCGGTTCTCATATACCTTCATGCGGTCTCCCTGATCATAGAGATCCACGATCGCATCCCACCTGCCGTTGAGCAGACGATAGTCCCTCCCATAAACATTAGTCATCGAGGCGGCGGATGCAGCCATCGGTAACATTATGGTCAGCAGAATATATAACAAGAGTCGTTTCATGATCTTACAGTTTCTTAATTATTTCTGAGCGGAGCATCCGCGAAGGAAATCCATAATCCAGTTCCATGCCGCAGCTCCATTCTCGGCATAGGCATAATGTTCGGTAGTCTCAGCCACCATCATATTCTTTGGGGCGTTGATGACATTATATACCGAATATGTGGAGGTTGGGGGACACACCATATCGTTGTAACCGAACGTGTAGAATCCCGGAACCTTGATTTCTCTTGCGAAACTCGACACATCGAAATAGGGGATTGTTGACAGCACCTCCTTAGTGTGGAATTTCTTGTCTTTAAGTGTGTGAGGCCATCCGCCGGCACGATTGGCGGTGTAGCCTGTCATATCGCTCATTGCAGGGTAATAGGAAACGAGACCCTTGACGCGCGGATCTATTCCTGCCACAATTATCGAAAGTCCTCCCCCCTGGCTGCCGCCGAAAGTTCCGAGACAACCGTTATAGTCGGGAAGCTGTTCGATAAAGTCAATGGCGCGGACGCACCCTGTGATTACCCGTTTATAATAGAATCGGTCTTTATCCTCCATATTGAAGGAGTGATATCTTTTTAACGGACCGTTATACAAATTATGATATACCTGAGCGGGTAAATTTACAGGAATCCCGTGAATACCTATCTCAAGTATGATGAATCCCTTCTCGGTGTGACTGATATCACCGTTGTAAGCGCGCACTCCTGCTCCGGGAAGTTTGAGGATAGCCGGATATTTTCCGGGAGCTGTCGGCACTGTGAGAATACCATACATTCTTGAACCCCAGTCATTGTTTGCCCATGAAACGTGATAGACATTTACTTTTGGGGTGCACTTTTCAGGCATCAGTGTCATCATGGGCTCAAGATCCCATTTGCGTGCATCGGCAATGGCTTTGTCCCAGAATTCATGGAAATCAGCAGGCTGTTGCGTCACCGGTTGCAGTTTCTCAGGTGAGAATCCGACAGTGCCCATTCCCTGATAATCCTGCTTCCCCTTTTTCATGTAGACGCGACAACGGAGAAACCCGGGATTTTTCATTGTGCCTGCATCTATTGAGGCTGTTCCGTTATGAAGTTTGACCTTTCCGGTGACGTGCGGTTTCATCATGTCTTCCGAAATGTCGTAGGTAAGTTCGACATCACCCTCAGGCACGTTGCATCGGGTCAGGACAACATTGAATTTCACTTTTTCTCCCGGTGTGTAATTCCATTTGCCGGTTGAGGGATAGACAGAGAGGTGATAAAGTCTTTCAGCCGGCTGCGCCATCGAGCACATGGCGCAAAGCACGATCATTGATATTGCGAGAAATAATCTGTTCATTATTTTTTGATTTTATAGCTGTATAAAGCGAAGTTGTTTCGATCTTTGATGTTGACGGGGATTTCTCCATTGAGCCCCGCCTTTGCCTTGAAACTTTTGGCATTCCCCAGAACAGGTGTGAACGTTATTTCCGTTCCGTTTTCAAACCATGTTCTCACCGGATATTTTTCATTCTCGTTGTCTTCACGATATATGAGAAGATAACCTTCAGAAGGGGACGTTATCGATTGGAAACCTGTCCATGATTTTCCGGAAGGCTCATCTCCAATCGGGAGAATAGTCCCCTTGTGGAAATCATGCTGTATCTTGCGGTAGGCATTTACCGTTGGAGCTATGGAGAAAGCGTCGTCAGAAAGATTTCCTGCTTCCATCCAAGCCAATGGTTGCCCAGCCATAGTCAGCGCGAATATGTATTCAAAGTCATAATTCGCAGGGGCGAAACGGTCGGAGACGTATTTATTCTCGTTTCGCCTGTTGTTGAGGAATTCGATTTGCAGGCGTTCCGCAGGAACATACCTTGACAACTGCCACAGATTACGAAGTGTCTGATATGGGTAATAGTTTCCCCAATCGGTGTAGCGGTTTTCAAGGAAGACATTCCCGTATTCGTTGAAGAAATGGTATCCGCCGCGGCGGCTTGCCGTTGCATCAAGATTGAACATCACTGCATTCCCGGTGTCTTCGAGCACCTTGTCGAAAAGTCTGCGCAGATTTTCCTCTCCCTTTTTGGATGCCACCGTCAGACCATCGATCTTGAACATCCGGATGCCGTATTCTTTCCATAGACCGGTGATTGTGGCTGCATCTTTCTCCCAGTCGGCGAAATCGTTCTGCACGCTGGGATTGAACCATAACCCTATTTCGATTCCGAGTTCTTTGCCTCTGTCAACTATCGGTTTCAGTCCCCTTGGATATTTCTGAGGATCGGGCGACCAGTAAGATGCATTGGCATATATATCCTTGAAAGAACCGTTTGCCACAGCCGAGTTGGGACTCTTTCCCGATTGCCAACCGTCATCGATCTGAAAGAGGGAGATGCCGAGGCGAGCCGCTCTGTCGAGTTCGGCAAGACAGAACGCTTCGTTTACCTTTGCGTCTTGTGAACGGTCTCCCCATGTGTTCATCATTACCATCTCATCGCGCGAGGGGTCAAGAATGCGACATTGTTTCTGGTAACTGCGCAGAGAGGAGAGAGCTGAAAGGTCTCCATCTCCGAAAGTGCAGAGGACCGTGCTGTAAGTCGGAGTCCATTTGTCGGAAGTGATATCCTTGTTGTCAACACCTAACCCAGTGACCATAAAGCTGCCGAAATCGCTTATGAAGTCCGCACCCTTGTAAGCCAATTGCACGCTTGAACAGGGAGCTTCCTTAAGGAAGATGAAACCGCCTCGGTTTTCTCCGTCAGTGACAGTCAGAATATTTCCGCGATGGTTGGTCTTGCGGTAAGAGATAAAATCCCGTTCATCAACCAGGTTGTTGTTCCAGTCGGTGATGTCGCGGAATTCCACCGCCCGTCCGTGCCAATGGTTTCCTTTCAGATCAAGGCGGTCGAGAAGCATGGTCACCGGTTTCACCTTCATGTCGGCTGCATGCTCGATGTTCTTGCGGTCTGCGGCATTTGTTTCCTTCTCTGCCACTCCCCCAAGTACACCGCGCAGGCGCGTGTCGATAGCGATGGCGGGAACTCCGTCATAAAGGCGGTAATCCCGTTCAACCTCAAGGTCACCGAGATGGTAATGCACTGTAGCGATCATTCTGTCTGGACGGATGCCGTCGCTCTTGACTTCCTTCACGGAGAATGAACCGTTGGTCGGTTTCTCGCGGTTTACGTTGAAATCCGGGTTCTTCCCGAGAGTAAGAAGTCTCTTGCCGGAAATCTTGTCGGTTACGCTCAGTGTGATCAGGTGCCCGTTGTTCCATAAGGCGGTGCGTTCAATTCTGGAATTCCCCATGCGGAGAGTGTCGCCGTCAAGACGTGCGTAACACTCCGAGGAATATGCCGGAAAAGCAATTGAGAGGGAAACACCGAGAGCTATTGCGGGTATCAGGAGGGGTTTGAAGGTCATCTTGAAAAATTTTTAAACAGCTTCTTAATTCTTTAAAGCCGGAGGATTGTCAAGGAGTTGATTTGGCAGATTGAATTTCTGATTGTCGGGGAGGGTAGAGGCATCCTTGCCGGCGCCATCCTGCATCATTGCCGTCAGTTCGGGGAGATGCTTCTGATATACTTCCCGTGGACTAACATCGTGTTTTTTGCATAGGGATGCAGCCATGCCGACAACTTCACCCATCATGCCTGTAGTGCGCATCACGCGGACAGTGCCGAGAGCTACGTGGCTCACGCTGATGTTGCGCCCTGCCATGAAGAGATTGTCGATATTGCGTGAATAGAGACAGCGGTAAGGCACGGCATACGGATGAATGAATATGTGGTTTGTCGCAGCCTTGAACTCATTGCCGGGGAATCGTTTGCTGTTTTTAGGATCCGGGAAATGGAGGTCAAGACTCCATGTGGTGGTAAACGATGCATCCTCATGGAAAACATTCTTGTCGATGTCGTCTTGCTTGAGAATATAATCACCGAGCAGACGGCGCGACTCACGTTTTCCGGAGATAAATCCAGCCCAGTCAAGAGAACGGTTGCGGAATTTGGCGTTGTCTGAGGCATGATTCTTCAGATAGCTCCAGTTGGCGAATATCACGAGCAGTCCATAATCGCGCACGCGTTCCGCCTCGGTGATCTGATTGCGGTTCATACCGGTCTCCCATTTCCATTCTCCCATAGTGACGCGCTCGCAGATGGAGTCATTATATATGGGACCATAGTTGAATTCAGGGAAACGGGTAGGTTTGTCATATTCCTTGGTGTACCATTGAATAGAGGCACCCATGGTCATGGAATCGGCTTTTTCGGGGGCAAGCGTCTCGTTATATTCAGAGCGTGCCTCACGTCCCATTGCGAAATCAGCACCGGCAAGATAACCGATGGTGCCGTCACCCGTGCAGTCGCAGAATAAAGGAGCGGAGAGAACCACTTCATTGCTGTTCTCGATATGGGTCAGAGTTACGGATGTGATGCGGTTGCCGGCGTTAGTCACGCTCACGGCGCGATAGCAGGGATAAAGCGTCACCCCCTTCTCGTTTGCGATGAAGGAATCTTTCTTCTCATCTTCATAATAATCTCCCGGTTTTGCATTTCCGGCGCGGGAATGTCCGAACTCACGTATCATTCGTCCCAACCCTTTGTTCGGTCCGATCTCCGCGTATCCTCCGAGATGCACGCGCACTTCCGAGCTGTTGTTGCCGCCCAAGACAGGACGGTCGTTGACCAGAGCCACATTCATGCCGTTGCGTGCCGCAGCCACAGCGGCGCACATTCCTGCGATTCCACCACCTACGACAACCATATCGTAGGAAGCGCGAACCGGAGTAGCTTTGTCGAGTCCGAGCATCTGTCGGCGTTTTGCCGTCAGTTCCTCCCCGTCATCGGGAAGTGAAGCAAGCGCCGGTTGATTCGTGAGATAGATTGCATCGCATCTTCCGTTGAATCCTGTGAGGTCATGCAACGCAAGGTTATGACTGCCTGATTTCAGTTTCACCTCACCGGCACGTTGCCATTCCCAACGGTTGCCCGTATCGCCTACGGTAGCGGAAAGTTGTTTGCCATCTACCTTTACACGGAATTTACCGGGTCCCTTTTTGTCGTTCCAGGGGGAAGTCCAATTGAATGTTCGCACAAATACGGTATATTTCCCGTCTTCGGGTATGTTTACCGTGGTTACGGCATCTTTCACGGGATTGCCGAGACCGTGAGCCATCAGATAGCTTGAACCCATGCAGTCGATAAACTGCTGGTCGACCACCCATCCTCCTTTGTCAGAGAACGACTCCGCCTCGACCCACACCTCTGCCGCCTCCGCCCCGAAAAGGGGGAGGAGAGCGACTGCGGTGCATGCCATATATCGTTTGATGCTATTTATCATCATTTATGATCAGTTTACATTTACATCGGAAAGTTTCACCCAACCTTCGGGAGTAATGTCTCCTTTGGCTGAGATATAAAGACCGATTTCGTTATCTTTTGTAGTATCAACGAGACCAACAGCCCAGGTGTATGTGCCTGCGGGTACGCCTCCCATAGCGGTAGTGAACTCATATGTTGTGGGAGTGCCTTTGATCCATTCGTTCAGGCAGGGTTTCTCATCAACATAAACCTTCACCGGTTTGGATGTGGTCTTGTCAAGGAGAGCGAAAGCCACTTTATACTTTTGATTCCACTGTGGAATGTTTGTAGGGCAGTAGCCCCATCCGAGATTGCTCCAGCGATGAACGAATGTAGCGGAACCCGAACCGGAAACCGAAGAGGGGAGAGAAATTTTATCCGGATAGAGACGATAGCCACCTTCGGCAATGAATTCCTTCACGAGATCGAAAGCCTCGTTGAACCATGACCAGGTTTCTCCCCAGGTAAGATTGCTGTTGTATCGGAAGTCCATCATATTGACAAAGGCTCCTTTGGCTTCATTATATTCACCTCTACGCACTTCTGCATAATCGGCGTAGCCATCTCCTTTGATTGAATTCCCATGTGAGCCTTTTACCCATCCACCTTCCGCAATTATCGGGCGATAATAACGTTGTGAAGCTGCAAAATTTCTCTCCCATGTTGTGTAGTAGGTCTTCATTCCGAAAGCGTCATGTCGTAATGAGTATCCCTTTTCAATGAGCTCAAGCAAAATCGGCTCGGTGTCAGGGTCGACAGAGTTGTAATCGAAATCTCGGGTTGTGAGGAGACATCTATGATAGTTCACAAAGATAGGGACATGTTTGATATATTTGGTGTATACATCTGAAATCCAGTTTATCACAGCTTTTCTTGGTGTTTCATTTCCTGTAGAATATCTCGCAGTGTGACTTTCACCCCATTTGCCAAGACCGGTGCCGCTGACATACATTGTTTCGTCAGGATTGTCCCAGCGAGCGGCGAAATCCTTAATGAACCGTTCATGCTTCTCTTGGAATACAGGATCATCAGGGTATGGTGACCACACCTGTACAGAACCGGTAGTTGTGATATACCCTTTTGCTCCTGCATCTCTAACATAGTCGGGAGTAAAGTTGTCATGTTTATCCTGGCTATCGCATATAAAGCCGAATGCTATCTTCATGTTTCTTTCCTTGGCTCCTTTTACGAGCATCTTGAAACGTTTGGCTTCAACAGTGTTGCAATTATCATCCCAGGCGTATACACCTTCTTCCGGATTGAAATAACTCCAGGCTGCACGAATAAACAAAGTATGGGCATAATCACTGACCTTAACTTTCCCTTCGGCTGAATCAAAATTATCATAATCCTCCCAGAAAGTGTCGGATAATCCGTCTCCAAGACCGGCATAGAGCACCCAGCCTGTCATCGGATTGCGGAAAAGTTTCTGTCGTTCAGGCTTTATATCTACAATTTTATTGCCGTTGATTTCCCAGTTGTGTGATCCCGGTTCAACAACTTCTTCGTCGCTGCAGGCTGTCATTGCTGCTGCGAACACCGCGCCCGCCAGCACGAGGCGGGCACGGTTTCTGAATATATTTATCAATGTTGACATTGCTTGCTTAGATTACTTGTTATCAAAGATTACTGTCAGTTTTTCTATATCTACTACCACGAAATTGCAGTTTGCCGGGATACAGAAGTATGCATAGCGGTTATCGCCTTGTCCTGCCACAAGTGTAGCTGTTTCACCTATTGCCGGTGATATGTATCCGACTTTGCTGTTACGTTTAGCTTCAGCTGTAGATCCATAAGCATACACATTATTCTCAATATTGGATACAAGGAATTTAACACCACCCGGCTGTGGATCCTTATTATAAGATTCAGAACTCATTGTATCGCGAGGAAGCATGTCTCCGCGGTATACGAATATATTAGGATTCGCAAGCGATTGAGTCAGTCTATATTTAGTCTGGAATCCGGCTTTAAGACCATCGTCATGAGATGATGAATTGAAACCACCCCACATCCAGAGTTCGGTTACTTCCTGAGAGTAGGGATTTATGCCATCTACAGTATTGTTATAAGATACAACCGTGTTTTTCATGTCGGTTGCTGAAGAATAGATTGTTACCGTGCGTTCGTCAATGTTGACTACGATGCGGTATGTGCCGTCTGCTGGAATAGTCCAGTATGCTGATCCAGTGCCGCTTTCAGTAGATACCTGGTCAAAGTCGTGGGGCTGTCCGTCATGTATGTCGTGATCAGCTTTATCTTTTGGAACAAACGAAATGGATTTGGTTTCTTCAAACAAGAGTGGCATGTAAAGCTTACCGGCTTTGAGTTCACCTCGCCATGCATAAAGAAGATCATTTTCCAAAGTACGTTCGATTTCGATATCATCGCCACCAACAGCAGCACCTGACATATAAAGTTTGTCAAGTTCGATGATGCTGCCTGCCGCGACAATCTTCACAGTGCGAGACTCAAGATTTACTGTTACCCGGTAATTGCCGGCTTCCGGAACCACCCAGTAATTGGCTTTGGCAGCATCTACCATCACTGCGGGCATTTCCGAAGTTGTGATTGCCTCATCCGGATTCTCGGGACAGAAGACATTATTCTCGTCTCCATATATTACGGGGAAGTTGATTTTACCCTCGCTCAGTGCGCCATTCCAGCTGTATGTCTTCGAAGTTTCGGATGTAGGTTTAAGCTCGATTGGTGTCTCTCCGACAGCTGTGCCCCCCATGAATAATTGATCAGCGAGATATTGCTTCTCACCATAAGTCTTAACTTTAACGGTTGCGGTAGCAATATCAGGTATAACTACGCGCGGACCTTGGAATGAAGCAGTCACGGTCAGATTCAGCGTATTGAC
>DAWBVG010000210.1:0-5006 GCA_052279865.1 Muribaculaceae bacterium | reverse complement strand
TTGTTTTCAGTATTGATTCTATAAGGGAACAGATAGGCAACCTTCAGTATATTGCCGCGCTTCACATCGCCCAGTGGCTCTGTCCATGTAAGGCGTGCTCCAACGGAGTTGTTCCACTGATGATTATCAAGAAAGCGATACAGTTTATCATCATTGTCTTCTGTATCTGAAGTAAGATAGTATTCAATATCGCTCCAGGTTGTGGAATGCTGCTTGGTATCAGAGAATTCATAACTTGCCTGCACACTGAACGAACGCCCTGGCTTAGAAGGGAAATTATGATTGAAAATCAATCTACCCGAAGCATTATAACTTGTGCCGTGATTAAACCTTTTGCTAATATCACTATTGATAAGGTCGCCACCAAAACCATTGTTATACATGTAGCTCTCGCCCCACGACTGCGTGTTACGGTTGTTGAAGCTGAATTGGGGTCTGAAATCAAGTGTATTATTGGGATCTATCTTCCACTCCATCCGGAGATCAGCCCTCAGATTATGCCCCTTGTCACGAGTAGAACTTGTGCTGCTCTTAAATTCATTACGTCCTGTCTGACGATATTCGGTATTGGTTGTCGACTCGGCATCGCGATCGGTATGAGTGTAAAATATGTTTCCACCCACACGAAACTTGTCTGTTTTGCCAAGATTGAAATTAAGTCCCAACTGCTGGGAAGCAGTAATACCTCCTGATGACCCGAAACTTGAGAAGCGACCTCTTCCAGAATCCATAAAACCAAGATCATTGGTGTTGTTGGCACCTCCGACTATAGAGATCTGATTGTTGTCGGTAAATGTTGAGATGTTGAATTTTCCTTCATAACGCTTGTCAGTGCCGTAGCCACCTTCAACAGTGCCGAACCAACCATTTTTCATATTCTTCTTAACCGTGAGATTTATCACGGTCTCTTCTTCACCATCGTCAACACCTGTTATTCTCGCAAGATCACTTTTGCGGTCAACAACCTGAACCTTATCCACGAGATCAGAGGGAAGATTTTTTGTTGCCATTTTTGTGTCGTCACCAAAAAACTCTTTACCATCCACAAGAATTTTTGTAACGGTCTTTCCTCCGGACGTTATGGTACCTTCAGAGTCAACCTCCACCCCGGGAAGCTTTTTCAAAAGATCTTCTACCGATGCATTTGCCTGAGTCTTGAATGAGCCGGCGTTGAATTCTATGGTATCCTGTTTTGCTACCACCGCTGCCTTGACAGCCGTGACAACCGCATCATTGAGAGTAACCGAAGTCTCGGTCATTGTGAGTGTGCCGACATCAAGTGTTGTTGTCGTATCCTTCACCTCAATGATTTTTCGAATATCATCCATTCCAACCATCGACAGGTTGATAACATAATTACCTGGATTTATTCCTTTGAAACTAAAACCACCCTTTGCCGTAGTAATCATGTATCCTTTTCTTACGGAATCCGGATACTGGATAATCTGGGTTGTGACACCCTGCAAAGGCTGGGAATCGGAATCAACCACACGTCCTTTCACAATTGCGGCTACAGCAACACTTGTAAAAGTTGTCGTCAATGCAAAAGCAAGCAATATTTTTCTCATTGTTTCTATAGTGGAGAAGTTTTATCAGGAAGTATTTTCGCAAAAATTTAAAATCACTTCATCATTTCTCACAATCTTTAAGACATTGATAATCTTAAATAGTTTAAAATACGGTCCGAAAAAAACAGTGCTTCCAATAAAACAACAACCAACTCCTCTGAGGAATTGGTTGTAATTAATTTATGAGGGATATCAAAAAATTTAGATCTTTTATGCAAGTGTTTCGCTGATTTTATTGGAAAAGGGAATCGAGGCGGGTTTGGTCGAGAAGGCAGAAAATACGGTTACCATTGGGCGTAAATACCGGATCCGGAAGCGCAAAAAGTTCGGCGCAGAGATGTTCCATCTCCGAGGCGCTTAACTTCTCACCTCTTCTTATGGCTGATGATCTTGCCATCATTAAAGCTGCCTTTTGGGTTATTGAGACCTCTCCCCTTCCGTCAAGACCATAATTCGCGGAATCCTCTGTTACCGAGTCAAGTATTCTCAAAACAATATCCTTAGGATTCCCTTTCTTTAACATTGCAGGAAGCGCCACAATCTGCCAGTTTTCCCCTGATTCATATTCAAGTGAGAAACCAAGCCGTTTCAGATCATCACCAATCTCGAACAGGGCTGCCCGCTGTGATTCATCAAGAGCAATAGTCTCCGGGAACATAACACTTTGCGACACTACTTCCATATTGTCGACACGGCGAATATACTCCTCATAGAGAATCTTTACATGCGCCCGATGCTGATCTATTATCATCAATCCGTCGCGCGAAGAGGTGATGATATATTTTGAGGCATACTGCATACACAAAGGTGTAACCTTATCTTTCAGGTCTTCACCAAACAAAGAATCTCCTCCTAAATCATCTATTTCCGGTTCCGGCATTAATGTAACCGTCTCATTCTTTATTTGCAGAGAATCCTGGGCATATTCCGGTTCGGGTATATCGGTTTTAACACTGTCGGCACCTCGTTTGAAATTCTCATAAAGAGACTCCCAATTTGATGTAGACGGTTTTCTTTCATATTCGGTCTTGAAGGGATTATAATTCCTGGGCATTTCAATTACAGGCTCCTTAGGCAACTCCCCTTCACGCAAAGGTCGCACCGGAATGGCATCGGAAGTGAAATCTATCGAAGGCACTGCCGCAAACTTACCCAGCGCCGCCTTCACGGCAGCCTGAAGAATCGGCCATATCTGCTGTTCGTATTCGAATTTTATCTCATCTTTCGTAGGGCTGCGGTTAACGTCGACACTTTGCGGATCCACTGTAAATTTCAAGAAATAGCATGGCTGGGTATCGGGCGCAATCAATGAGTCATAACAACCTATCACCGCTTTATGGAAATAGGGATGACGCATATTTCTGCCATTGGCAATAAGAAACTGCAATGGATTTCTTCGACGTGCAAATTCAGGACGCGACACATATCCCTCGATCTTCACCAATGATGTGTCGACATTGATTGGCAAAAGCTGGTTATCAAGACTCGATTTCCAAAGATCTATGATTCTCTGCTTGAATGAACCGGCACGCAAATCCAGCACACGGTTACCTGTATCAAGTCCTAAACGGATATGATTGTTGACCAATGCCATTCTTTCAAACTCTCGAATGATATTGGTAAGCTCCACATTATCGCTTTTTAGAAACTTACGACGTGCCGGCACATTGAAAAACAGTTTTTTCACTGTAATCACAGTTCCTTTCTCACACACGCATGGTTCCTGGCTCTCGACCTTGCTCCCTGCAATAACCAGGTGCGTGCCGAGCTTATCCCCTTCTCTGCGGGTTTTAACATCAACTTCGGATATTGCACAGATCGAAGGAAGCGCCTCCCCTCGAAATCCCATAGTATGGAGAGAAAAAAGGTCTTCCGCATTTCGGATCTTGGAGGTTGCATGACGTTCAAACGCCATGCGGGCATCCGTCTCCGACATACCGGAACCGTTATCAATCACCTGAATCATTGTCTTTCCGGCATCCTTGACCACGACGCGGATGTCGGTGGCGCCCGCATCAACAGCATTCTCCACCAACTCCTTTATTGCTGACGAAGGACGTTGTATCACCTCGCCTGCGGCTATCTGGTTTGCCACGGAATCCGGCAACAGTCTGATCACATCTGTCATAACCAACACACTATTGTGGACTCTGCATCTTCATTTTCGATGCAGGAGTGTCATCTTTAAAATATTTGTCAAGTTCTTCCGGCACTTCACCAAGCTCATCCATCCATTTCCAACGATCGCCATACCATTCACGCTTCGGTCGCAGAGGTTCGAACCATTGGAAACCCGGAAGATATTGTTGTGCCCGTTTCACAAGAAACAATGGATATATCGATCCCGTTGTTTCCGGCCAGAACTTAAGTTTATCGAGAGTGCGGTCTTTCATGTCAATGGTTAAAAATGAACTCTCCACATTCACAAGTTTATTGTAAGTAGAGTCATTTTCCATTGGAAGAAATATCGTCTCCACATTCCCTTCCACCTCAAGACGACGCAACTCATCATTTTCAAAATAAGCCGTCATCTTCTTTCCTGAAAGCTGATTATAGAAGTCTTCATCTATATATTCAGCCATAAATCCTTTTTCCGGAAGGTCAGCCCTGTCAACTGTTGAATCATTGAAATGAACATTGATCTTATCTCCATATACCTGCTTCTGATCGCTCCATACAATCGGTTTGCGGATCAGATAAAGCATGGAGTCATATTCCTGATATATCATTGTGTCTGACACTCCTTGGAGATCCTGACGGAAAAAGCGCGCACGTCCGATCGCTCTTGCCACATGGTAGTCTTTAGGAACCATATACGTAGAGTCACGCCCAAGCTTATCAAGGCGTGGTCCAGCCGGAACAGTATCAACAATTTCCGTTTCTACTATGCTGTCTACCTTGACAACACTGTCAGTTATCTCTATCTTATCAACTACAGAGACACTATCTGTTATGATCTTCTTTGCGCCTGAAACCGGTTCAAGACCTTCTTCCAATTCAAAGGATTCTTCCTTTTTTGCTCCCGGGGTCTCTTGGGTAAGAGGAATCCTATCCTTTACTCGTTTTTCCGGCAGTTGCACAATCTCCGTTTCATCCGCAGATATTTTCAACAAATTATCTTCCTTTTTGAGCGCGGATTCATCGGCTGCCAATGCCGGTCTATTTGATTCCGGCTGTGAAGGAGAAGCCTTAGCCTGTTCTTTTTTCAAATCTTCAAGTTGCTTGAAGAAAATATCCTTGAACCCGAGGAGCTTTGCCATTTGTCCCGGTTTTGGGAAACCGGAAGGGACTCCAAGCATCTCTATAGTCATGTCATCAGCGATCTCTTGAGGAGTATTGTAGCTTTGCAAGCGGGCTCGCGTTTCAGCACTCAGTGCCTTTGCAAGACTATCGGGCCAAACATATTCCACCCGTATTGAAGTCAGGATAGTATCCGCT
>DAWBVG010000209.1:0-4270 GCA_052279865.1 Muribaculaceae bacterium | reverse complement strand
GTGTGGCGTCTATCCTCGTAGTATAGAGTGTTGACGCTCCGGAGGCTGATATGGTAGAGGCGATGAACACGATTATCACCGGAATGACGATGGTGCTTGGCATTATCGCTGTCGTGATGCTGGTTATATCGTTCGTGCTTATCAACAATACCGTGCAGTTGACAATCTATTCGAGGCGCTTTACAATCCACACCATGCAGCTTGTTGGAGCTACCGACGGATTTATTTCGCGCCCGGTGGTGATGAACAATGCCTTGTGCGGACTGGTAGCCGGACTGTTGGCAACAGTGCTCCTTGGAGCGGCAATGGCTTTTGCTCCTTATGCCGGCATTTCCGATGTCACTTCGATCATCAACTGGGAAACATTCGGAATCATTGCCGGAGGCATGATCCTGTTGGGTATGCTGTTGTGCTCGCTCACAGCATGGATCGCCACAGCAAAATATCTCCGCAAGGATTATGATGAACTTTTCCGTTAGGCAGTTCATTAAACATTACACATTCAACATTACACATTAAATAAAAACATTCACCCAAATGAAAAATAATGAAAGAGACGGTCTCGATAAGGTGAGCGAATCACAGCGACCTTTCTCGAAAATAAATTTCTGGATGATGGGCGGTTGCCTCGCACTTATAATCATCGGATTTCTGCTGATGAGTGGAGGTGGCACTAACGGCACGGATTTCAATCCGGAAGTTTTCAGCACGCGCCGCATAGTTGTTGGTCCGCTGCTCGCTTTTCTCGGTTTTCTCCTTATGGCATTCTCTATCATCTGGAAACCCAAGAAATAATTAATAATTAATAATTAATGGTTAATAGTTGAGAGTTTAGACATATAAAGCCTAAAAAAACTAAACTTCCCCTCAAGAATTAAACATTACACATTCAACATTACACATTATCATAAATGGAATGGCTTGACGCCCTAATTTTAGGCATTGTGCAGGGACTTGCGGAGTATCTTCCCATCAGTTCCAGCGGACATCTCGAGATATTTCGTCAGATTCTCGGCATCGACCTCCCCTCTGACGAGACTTTGCAGTTTGACATCATTCTCCATGCGGCAACGGTTTGCTCGACATTGGTAATACTTTGGCCCATGTTCTCAAAGCTCTGTGTAAGTTTCTTTACATTCCGCAGAGACAAGGATTTCTATTATGTATGCAAGATACTCGTGTCGTGTATCCCTATAGCAATAGTCGGTTTCCTTTTTAAAGACTGGGTGGAACAATTCTTCGGTAACGGGCTGTTTGTTGTCGGCATATGCTTGTGTGTAACGGCGCTTTTGCTTACGTTCGCTCATTATTCCGACCGTTTGATTCCTGCCAACCGCGGACGTGACATCTCCTGGTGGGATGCTTTCATTATCGGCTGCGCACAGGCAGTGGCGGTCCTTCCCGGTCTGAGCCGTTCCGGCACAACTATCGCCACAGGTATTCTACTTGGTGACAAGCGCGATCAGATGGCACAGTTTTCATTTCTTATGGTAATCATCCCTATTCTCGGGGAGGCTCTTCTTGATGTCAAGGACATGATTTCTCCCGATCAGGCGGCTCAGTCGACAGAAGTAGGAGCTGTAGCTCTTATCGTAGGATTTGTAGCAGCGTTTGTTGTTGGATGCTGTGCCTGCAAATGGATGATTGAGATCGTAAAGCGTGGCAAGCTCGTCTGGTTTGCCGCATATTGCCTTGTAATGGGTGTGATATGTATGCTATGGCAGTAAGCAGCCACTTGTAATGATCAGAAAGATATGGATTTTATAAGTGGAGAAATCATAGGGATCGACAAGCCGTTAGGGTGGACATCGTTTGATGCCGTGAAGCGATTGCGCGGCGCGATACAGCGCAGGCTACGGGTAAAGAAATTCAAGGTAGGTCATGCCGGCACTCTTGATCCGCTCGCCACAGGTGTGTTGATTGTCTGCACCGGAAGGGCGACACGGCAGATAGAGGCGTTGCAAAACGGTTCAAAGGAATACGTGGCAGAGATTACATTGGGTGCCACCACGCCGAGTTTCGATCTGGAGACAGAGATTGATGCCACATATCCCTGGGAGCATATTACGCTGGATGGTGTCAATGAAGTGTTGCCGCGCTTCATAGGTAAGGTGATGCAGGTTCCACCTGTATTTTCAGCCGTAAAGGTTGACGGCAAACGTGCATATAACCTTGCACGCAAAGGTAAGGAGGTTGAGCTCAAGGCGAAACCTTTGGAGATAAAGGAGATTGAGGTTGTCAAGTTCGAGGCTCCCGTGCTTACCATCCGCGTTGTCTGCAGCAAGGGGACCTATATACGTGCTCTTGCCCGCGACATAGGGGAGGCGCTTGGTTCCGGAGGTCATCTTACAGCTCTACGACGCACGCGAGTGGGGGAAATCCGCATCGACGACTGTCTGTCGGTTGACAAAGCTGTAGAGATAATCTCCCACGGTCCGATTTCCTTCCCCGATGATTATAAAATAAACAATGCAGTCGCCGAGGCGGCTGATTAGACGCATATAAATAGCCGACGTGTCGGCAAAACAAACCTGATTATGAAACTTTCACAATTCAAGTTTAAACTCCCCGAAGAGTTGATCGCACAGTATCCGGTCGAGAACCGCGATGAGTGCCGAATGATGGTGGTTAACGCCAAGACAGGCGAAATCTCGCATCATATTTTTAAAGACCTTATCAATTTCTTTGATGAGGGTGATGTTATGGTCCTTAATGATACGAAGGTCTTTCCTGCGCGTCTTTACGGCAATAAGGAGAAGACGGGAGCCTGCATTGAGGTTTTCCTGCTTCGTGAATTGAATGCCGAGAATAAACTTTGGGATGTGCTCGTGGAGCCTGCCCGCAAGATCAGGATCGGCAATAAGCTCTATTTCGGAGAAGACGAATCGATGGTAGCAGAGGTTATTGACAACACTACTTCGCGCGGTCGTACGCTCCGTTTCCTTTATGATGGTCCGCACGATGAATTCAAGGAGGCTCTTTATGCTCTCGGCGAAACTCCGCTTCCCGAATATATCAAACGCAAGGCAGAACCGGAGGATGCAGAGCGCTATCAGTGCATCTATGCAGATAAGGAGGGTGCTGTTATGGCTCCGGCAGCCGGTATGCATTTCAGTCGCGAATTGCTGAAGCGTCTTGAGATCAAAGGTGTGGAGCGTGGCTTCCTGACCTTGCATTCCGGTCGTGGAAATTTCAAGGAGATAGATGTCGAGGATCTCACCAAGCATCGCATGGACAGCGAAGAGGCTATCGTTGACGATAATCTGGTTGAGATGGTGAATACAGCCAAAGATAATGGCAAGAATGTATGTGCCGTAGGCACAAGTGTGCTCCGCGCTCTTGCCACTGCGGTCTGCATGAACGGTCATCTGATGACATACAGCGGGTGGACAAATAAATTTATTTTCCCCCCTTATGACTTCACCGTATGCAATTCACTCATTTCCAATTTCCACATGCCCCTCAGCACTATGCTCATGATGGTATGTGCTTTCGGTGGTTATGAGACCGTAATGAAGGCTTATAACACCGCTGTCAAAGAAAAATATCGTTTTGGCGCCTATGGCGATGCGATGTTGATCCTTCGCTAAAAGGTCAAAATCAAAAACAAACGCCGAAGTTCTCAAATGCCGGCTGCCACATGGAGCCAACTCCTATACGGAGCACACTCCAACTGACATTTCGATTCAACCCTCGATATGTAGCTAACTCTGCCTGGCATTTTGAATCAACCCTCGACGAGGGTAATTAATTATAAACCCCATGCGGATAAAGCGACTATGAAATATCGCTTTATCCGCATGGGGTTTATATGTCGCGTCTCTGCGGTCTCGAAGAGATCGACTAATATATCGGTTTGCAAATGTCAGATTTGTAATGGTTTATGAGTGTGAAATATGCTGCAAAAAAAAGATTAATTGTCTCCCGACAACTAATCCTCTAACCTTAAATCTAATACCATGAAAAACACGTTGCAAATTTAATACAAATTTTTGTAACAAAAAAATGTTTAAACAACATTTTTTGTGTCTTTATGATATTTTAACGCAAATATGCCGAACAAAGGCAGTTCTTTTGGGGAAGTAAGAAATAAAAAGTAAGAAGTAAGAAGTAAGAAGTAAAAAGTAAGAAGTAAGAAGTAAGAAGGAAGAAGGAAGAAGTAAGAAGGAAAATTGGCAAAACTTTAATCCTAAGCGTCAAAGCGTAGATGCTGTTGCTTGCAACTGCAGCCTCGCGATAAAAAGGAGGAATTGATTTATAAATCCAATTT
>DAWBVG010000208.1:0-4247 GCA_052279865.1 Muribaculaceae bacterium | reverse complement strand
TAAACTTTAAGTTGAAGCTTGCGAAACTTAAATAAAGTACTTATGACTGATCTGGAAAATTTTAATAAGGAAACGCGGTTCGTAGCCAAGCATTTTAAGCCTGATTCATTCAAGCCGCTATATTCTTTCGGCATTGCAGATGCTTTCAAAAATAAGAGAAGAAGAGTTGTAAAATGGGTTGCAGCCTCAGTTGTTGGCGTCTCCCTTTCCGCAGCTGCAATCGTGATAACCTATCAGGTGAGAAATGCAGAAAAGCAGTCTGAACCTGCGGCAATCACAACACAATCGGTTGAACGTGTTGATCGTTCAGAAGAAGTAATTCGTCTTGAATTTACTGATGCCACGTTGGCAGAAGTTGTGAAAGGTGTGGAAGAGGCATATGGAGTCACTTTGACGAATGTGCCGGAAGAAGATCTGCATCTGACGCTCAGTTATGAGGGTAATGCACGTGATTTTATTGATACTGTCAACGAACTCTTAGGAACCGATATCAGAATAGAGAAATGAGAAAGTTTAGATTTATTATCCCCTATGTAGGGAAGTTGTTTCTTTTTCTGAGACTTATCTGTATAGCCGGATTTGTGGCAATGTCAATGACTATACCGGCATATGCACAGAAAATATCAGTAAATGCAACTAATCGTCCTGCCGCAGAGGTGTTTGCCGATGTAATGAGGCAAAGTGGCAAGAATTTTATATATTCTTCCGATATTCTGAAAGGGTTGAGACTCAATGTCAACGTTAAGAACAAGTCACTTAAGACGACTCTTGACAAGATGTTTAAAGACACCGGTATCGAATACAAGATAAAGGGTAATAATATAATGCTTGTCAGGAAGAAACATAAGGAATTTAAGCCTAAGAAGAGCATAAGCGACCCTCGTTTGAAAGATACCGATAGTACTAAAGTCGGTATATTAAGGGACGTGATAGTTGAAGGTAGCAGAAACCAAACAATCACAATGAATTCGGCAAACATTGGAGCCGTGAATGTTTCCAGAGACATGATTGCCAAGACTCCTGTCATATTTGGTGAAAGCGATGTTATAAAGACTTTGCAGTTTGAGCCGGGTGTGTCGGGTGGAGTAGAGGGAACAGCAGGAATGTATGTGCATGGAGGAAATGTGGATGAAAACCTGTATATGCTTGATAATATACCTTTATATCAGGTTAATCACTTCGGCGGTTTGTTTTCAGCATTCAATACAGAGGCGATTAAAAATGTGGATTTTTATAAATCTACCTTTCCCGCAAAATTTGATGGAAGGCTATCATCCTTTATGGATGTGTACACACGCGATGGATCGAATAAGAAACTGACCGGTTCCATTCGACTTGGGTTGACTTCAGGCGCAGCGAATATTGAAGGACCGTTGTGGAAAGATAAGACCACATTTTCTTTGGCTGTTAGACGGTCGTGGTTTGAGCTTGTTACCATCCCTGGAGTTGCTATCGCGAATTCTGTAAACGGAAAGGATGATGACGATTATACCTTCGGCTATGCCTTCACTGATGTCAATGCCAAGATTGCACATAAATTCTCTAATCGGAGCAAGATTTATGGCATGTTCTATTATGGAGAGGATTATCTTAACAATGGCACTCATACTACTGACCATAGAAAGAATGATTATTATGACAAGGATGAGGCGCGTCTGAGATGGGGAAATATCGTTGCTTCTGCAGGGTGGATATATGATTTCTCACCGACTTTATGGGGAAAAGTCTGCGGGGCATTCACTCGCTATTATTCCACTATGAGTACTGTTCAGGAAAGTGCCGATCTTGATAATGGAGAGAAATTTAATTTTACATCAAATGAAATAAAATCACGCAATAACATCCAGGACTGGATAATCAAAGCTGATTTCGAATGGCGATCCTCATCCGTAAACAAACTGAATTTCGGGGCTGCAATGACATTTCATAATTTTCTTCCTTCGAAAGATTCGAGAGAGCTTGTAGCCGAAGGTGTCCTGACAGAAGTGATGGATAACGGTTTCAAATATAAAGCTCGTGAATTTAATGTATATGCAGAAGACAATTTATCGTTGGGAGATAAGTTTAAATTAAATTTAGGGTTACATTATAGTCTTTTCAATATTACCGGAGCAACTAAGGGTGGTTTGTCGCCACGTGTCGCTTTCAATTATATGCCTAAAGATAATATTGCATTCAAAGGGGGATATTCACGAACCGTGCAGTTTGTGCATCAATTGTCACAGAGTTCAATCTCGCTCCCGACAGACCAATGGGTGCCGATAATAGGAGAGCAAAAGCCTCAGATTTCGGATAAGATAGCTTTGGGTGTGTATTGGAAACCTATGAATCTATTTACAGTATCGGTGGAAGGATACTACAAATGGATGCACAACCTGCTTGATTATCAAGATGAATATTATCTTCTTCCTCCGGAGCTTCAGTGGGATGCAAAATTGACTGCAGGAAAAGGAACGTCAAAGGGTGTTGACTTCAAGGTTTCCAAGGAGTTTGGAAAGATTACAGGACAGGTCTCTTATTCACTTCTTTGGGCAGACCGTCAGTTTGTAAATAAAAACGGAGGACGAAAATACCCCGCAAGGTTTGATAACCGTCATAAGATAAATATTCTTGTCAATTGGAAAATAAATGATAAATGGGAAGTTGGAGCAAGCTGGATAGGAATGAGTGGAAACAGAATAACATTGCCGACACAATGTTGGGTTGACCCGGGGCTCGCTCCCTGGAATTATGAGATGATGCTTAAAACGGATATGAACAATTACCGTTTGCCGTTTTATCATCGTCTTGATTTAAGCTTTACGCGACATACTCGTCACGGATACTGGTCTGTCGGATTATATAATGCTTACTGCAATATGAATACTATTGCAATTAGAATGGATTATTCTGATCATCAGCTATATCCGGTTAATATAAATGGCTATACCACATATCGTTCCATTCCCGTGTTCCAAAAAATTAAATTAATACCAACAATACCTTCATTTTCTTACACATGGCTTTTCTAAAAAAATATATACCTATTCTCCTCTCTCTCATTATTCTTACCGGTTGTTACACAGATTTTGAACCGGATATAGACAGTACGCCTGTTATCTGTATCAATGCAGATGCCAAACCGGGAGAAGTATTGAAAATATTTGCCACAAGGACTTGGCGGTGGTCTGAAGGAGTTGAGGATGAAAGTCTTGACTATCAGTTAAGAGATGGGATCGTAAGTCTGTATGTAAATGACAGTCTTTATGAAACTATTGAATATTCTGAATGGAAGTATAATAATCCAATGTATCCTTGGATCGATAAGCAATGCGGCTTCCTATCTACATATGAACCTAAATCCGGTGACAAGATTCGCATTGTTGCGCATAGTGAAACATATGGTGATGCGGAAGGAGAGGTGACGGTGCCACATCCGGTTGCAATAGATGACGTTGCTTTTCTTGTAAACAATGCTGAAATAGAAAGTTCGGGTGATAAATTAATATATAAGGGGAACGTCAGTCTGGAAATCAGTTTCACCGATCCTGCAGATGAAAAAAACTATTATCTATTTGAAGGTGGATGCAGACGTTATCATGATGATGAGAGTGATGGCTATTTTGCTTCATACACTAATATGTGGGTTAATTATGATGCTGAACCGCTTTTCACGGAACATGTTTCATCCTTGGAATCCGCCATATCGGAAACATCAGGTTATACAATCTTCTCTGACAGAATGATTGCCGGAAAAACCTATCCTTTACATATAAGATTGGTAAATATAAGTTATCCGATTTCGGCTGACAACAATTTTGATTCAAATAAATCTTATGTTGAGTTTGTTTTAAGCACAATATCCGAGAGTTACTATAAGCATGTTATATCAGTTTGGGAAAGCAATGATGGTATCAATGGTATTCTTGGAGGGGTAGGACTTGCAGATCCGGTGTGGGAATGCAGTAATGTATCGACAGGCGCGGGCGTCATTTCCGCTTCCGCTCCCTCCAAGATACAGATTCCAATATCCGAATTTTTCAAAGATATGAAGATATCAGAGTAATTCGTCAGGATAGGGTATAGGTTGTCCGGTAGCACGCAGTCTCGGCATGGATGCATTCCAGTCTCGCAACTTTTTGCTTAAGATGGGAGTCATTTCTTTAAGCTTTTAATATATAGATACTATACTTAAAAATCCGAATGCAAAACATTGCATTCGGATTTTTAAGTGTCCAGGATGAGACTCGAACTCACACGACCAAACG
>DAWBVG010000207.1:0-23830 GCA_052279865.1 Muribaculaceae bacterium | reverse complement strand
TTGAAGTTTATAATTTTAATATATTTTTGAGCAGTTTATAAGTTTATTAGTTTTAGATGAGATAAACTAAAACTCAATCATATTCGTATCGGATAAATATATAAACTTATAAACTCTTAAACTTTAAGTTGAAGCTTGCGAAACTTAAATTAATGGTATGGCAAGATTTTTATTATTTCTAACAATACTTCTGACAACAGCATATTCCTCCGGACTATCAGCAAGGGGTTTTGAAAATGAAAACCTTCATTATGTCATCACATATAAATGGGGGCTTATTCATAAAGATGCCGGAGATGCAACACTGTCGCTACGCAATAATGGAGCTAATTACGAGCTGATGCTCACGGGTAAAACAAAACCTTGGGCAGACAGATTCTATCAGGTGCGTGATACTCTGCTTGGATCAGTACGCATCAAGGATATGAAAGCATTATCCTATTCAAAAATCGCTCATGAAAAAGGGAAATACGGCAAGGATGTCATAACATATTCCTATTCCGGCAATAATGTCACCGGCTATTGCAAACGCTACAAAAAAGACAAAGATGGGAAAATATCAGAATCCGAAAAAACACTGCAGGCAACCGGTCCGGTTTACGATATGCTGTCGGTTTTCTATTACCTCAGACTAATAAATTACGACGACCTCCAGAAAGGGCGTGTAATAAAAGCTACTGTATTTTCCGGTTCAAAAGCTGAGACAATTACAATAAAATCTCTTGGAAAGGAAATGATAAAACTCCGCGACAAGACACAGCGAGAAGCCTATCATATACAGTTCAATTTCACCACAGGAGGGAAAAAGAAGTCAAGCGATGACATTGACACCTGGATCTCTACAGATTCTCAACATATTCCACTCTATCTTGTCGGACAGCTTCCAGTCGGTCAGGTTCGAGTGTACTTCACGGGCAAATAGATGTCTTTGCAAAGATTCCTAAAATTTCATAAGTTTGTTTCAAACTTTTATTATCTTTGCGTAATAAACTTTATAAGTAATTTTAAACCTTAAATCAATAGACAACCATGAACGCAAACATTACATTATGTCCCAATCGAGTGGTGCAGTATCTGGGGAAAGCACCCGAAGAATTTCGCAAAGCGGATATAATCCGCTTCATAAAGGAGAATGAAATCAAGATGGTGAATTTCATGTATCCTGCGGATGACAACAGGCTCAAGACTCTCAATTTTGTGATTAATTCTGAAGAGTATCTTGACTCAATACTCACATTTGGAGAACGTGTGGATGGATCAAGTCTCTTCCCCTTCATCGAGGCAGGGAACAGTGATCTCTATGTGATTCCACGCTATGCCACAGCTTTTGTTGACCCGTTTGCAGAAGTTCCGACACTGACAATGCTGGCTTCATTCTTCAATAAAGAGGGGTATCCGCTCAAATCTTCTCCAGAATATACCCTTCAGAAAGCCTGCCAATCATTCCATGATGTGACGGGAATGGATTTCTATGCAATGGGAGAATTGGAGTATTATGTGATCGCAGATGATACCACACTGTTTGAAGCCACCGACCAGAAAGGGTATCATGAATCAGCACCATTCGCTAAATTCAATGATTTCAGAATGGAATGCATGTCCCTTATCGCACAAGTCGGAGGTCAGATAAAGTATGGACACAACGAAGTAGGCAATTTCACCATCGACGGCAAGATTTTCGAACAGAATGAAATCGAGTTTCTTCCCATCCCAGCGCGACTTGCGGCAGACAATCTTATGCTCGCAAAATGGATAATCCGCACGCTTGCAATGAAGAAAGGTTACGATGTTACATTCGCTCCTAAGATTACCGAAGGTAAAGCCGGCAGCGGGCTCCACATTCACTTTAAAGTGATGAAAGATGGGAGGAATATGATGATTGAAAATGGAGAATTGAGCGACATCGCCAAGAAAGCCATAGTAGGTATCCTTGAGAATGCTGATGCCATTACTGCAATGGGTAATAAAGTTCCGACAAGCTATTTCCGTCTTGTCCCACACCAGGAAGCACCGACATCAATATGCTGGGGCGATAGGAACCGTTCGGTTCTTGTTCGCGTTCCTTTAGGGTGGACAGGCAAAAACGATATGTGTTCACAGGTCAATCCTCTCGAACAACCATCCACAACCGATCCGGAAAAGCAAACTGCCGAATTGCGCAGTGCCGACTGCTCAGCAGATGTTTACCAATTAATCGCAGCAATGGTTGTTGCAGCCCGTGAAGGCTTCGAAATGGAAAACGCACTGCAAAGAGCCGAGGAACTTTACGTAAGTGTAAATATCCATTCCGATGAGAACAAAGCGAAGTTGGCAGCACTGAAAGGTTTACCCGACAGTTGCGATGCATCGGCAAAGAAACTTTCTGAAAAACGTGAGGTCTTTGAGAAATATGATGTATTCTCACCCGAAATGATCTCCGGAATCATAAAAAAACTGGAATCATTCAAGGATGCGTCGTTGCGTAAGGAGATTTCAGGAAACCGCAAAGCAATGCTTGACCTTGTGAAGAAGTATTGGCACTGTGGCTAATATATAATCAGATTTCAGCTTTACGATTGCATAAATTGAATAAAAACATTGAATAATAATGACTGAAGAGGAAAGGATTAGATATGCAAGAATGATTGCCATTCCCGAAATCGGGATGAAAGGAGTGGAGACACTAAAAAAATCTCATGTCTTCATCACCGGCTGCGGAGCTCTGGGGTCAGTGGTGGCAATGTATCTTGCAGGTACAGGCGTCGGCAAAATAACCATAGCCGATTTTGACACTATCGACATATCCAATCTTCAACGTCAGCTCTTCTATGCTACCTCGGATGCCGGCAAATCTAAGGCTCGCATTTTAGCAAACAGATTGTCAGCATTGAATCCTGAGTGCACCATAGAGTGCATCGATTCCATCATAACTGAAGCATCGGCACCGGCATTGTTTTCACAATGTGATTTCATAATTGATGCCACAGACAACCCTACATCCAAGTTCGTGACAGACAAGATCTGCCACGAACTTGGAAAACCTTGTTGCATCGGAGGAGTCGCAGGGTTCACGGGGCAAGTGATGAGCTGGAGTCCCGGGCATGTCGGCTACTCAGAGATATTTTATCCGGAAGGAGTTGAGGGTGGATTCACTCCCTGTTCAATAGGAGGTGTGTTAGGACCGGCAGCCGGAGTTATTGCCTGCTGTCAGGCATCGGAAGCAATAAAGCATCTCACCGATGCCGGCGAGATGCTTTTCGATAAAGTATTTTTTATAGATCTCCTTACGATGCAGACCCGTTTGATTGAGGTTGCATGAAATCCTTGTCGAAATGCACATCCATCTGTGGGAACGGGAATGAAAATCCATGCTTCGGCAATTCTGTAAAGAACCTCTCGTTCATATCAAAATACACTCCCCAATAATTGGATGAATGCGTCCAAGCCCTCACCGCAAGATTGATGCTGCTGTCTGCCATTTCATTCAATCCGACAAACGGCTTGCGTTCAACCTTCACCGGAATGGCGGCGTTCATCTCGATATCCTCCGTAAATGTCTGATGTATCACATCCTTACGCTTCTTTAACTTTGGCGTAATCTTATTCCACCATTTGCGTGGTTTCTCAACCGCTTGGGCATGCTCGAGTTCAGGATGCTCTTTAAGTTCCTTCTCATGAGCAATCTCTTCCCGGTATTCGATATCATCCTCCACATATCTTTTCACTATACGCATATCCTCATTCAGCATTTTGAGAATTGTTTCCTTAGCTGCGGCAAGATCGGTATCATAAGACAAACATACTGTCCAGTCAACCCGGCGATAACTCTCAAGGGAGAAGTTATTGATTGTTCCCGTGGAGAGCCCTCCATTCGGAATGATGATTGCCTTATTGTCAACAGTATTGATGATTGTATTGAACAGCTGAATAGACTTTACGGTTCCCGCATATCCCTGCGTCTCAATATAGTCACCGACCTTATAAGGCTTAAGAAGAAGAATCAACACACCCCCGGCGAAATTCTGCAACGTCCCGCTGAGTGCCATACCTATGGCGACACCGGCAGAAGCAAAAATTGCAAGGAAACTGCTTGTCTCGATTCCAAGGATTCCGATAATGGTGATTATAAGAATAAAATACAACACCATCTTTATAAGTGACAACACGAATGTAGTGAGCGAAGCATCCATCTTTCTCTTCGTCATCACATTGAGAGTCATTTTATAAAGCTTGCGGATAATAAAGCGCCCAACATAAAACACAAGAATTGCAATGAGCAATTTAAATCCGAAACTTACGAGTGAATTTGCAACTTTCTCAATTGCATCATCAAAACTCAATCCTTTCAATTCACTGAAAGCCTTTGCTCCATCAGGCAAATCTGCCGGAACCGGCATTGGGGTCACATCTGTCTGTATCATTAGTAATCTTATATTATTCTATATAACTTCTGGAAACTATTCAGCACGCACCCAAACGCGCTGATACCAGTCAAGTTTCCTGTAATAATCATCCCTCGCAGAACTCAGATTCAAAAAATTATGAATACTGAGTCCTGAGAAATTCTCTTTATTGATCGGCTTAGCAACCGGATAATTAAAATCCTTCTCCGATGCCGCGGAAAAAACCACGAATTTATCTAATGCGGATTTCAATTTTTCTTTCATGAGGTCAGAAGACTCGGAGGAATTGACGCCTGCATTTGAATTGGCATACTCGCGAAGATATTGTCCGAAATCATAATATGGTGTTGATCTTAGACGCGAGTAATTCTGCAATCCACCCTCAGAAGGACGATTCTCTCCAGACATAAATATATTACTGGCTGCCGCCGCCACATCCTCGATTTGGGACATATCCATAACAGCCACTGAGACTGCTTCCGGAGTGCTTTTCCCGACATAATACTCATATAAAGCTCTTGCCGCCCCCACTCTATCAGGTGAATTTCCAATGATTTTGGGAATAACCTTATCATATGGAAGTCCCTCTGCCATGATTTCAGTGGGATATGCCACAAATGTTTCACATTTATTTCTCAGTTGATATGCAACCTCTATTCCCGACATATAGCAGCAGTCAAACCATATCATTTCAAACCTATGATCAGGGATAGCTTCTGCAAGTTGGTCAAGATCAAGATAATCCGTGCTTACACGAATCCCGTCTTCGTATACATATTCGCCTCCGTAGCCGTATAATTCTGGCAACACTACAGATACGTAATCCTCATTATCAGTATACAGCGAAGCGCTTTTCGATACTGAATTAATCGTACTATTTGAGTACTTGTTGGGATTTACCCATCCTAACCCATGACCCCAGAAAAAAAGATTCGACTCTACATTCGGATAATAATCAAGAGCATCTTCAAGCACCTCTGATATTCTTTCCTTGCTTACAGAAAGCGTCGATTCATCGTATTGTTTTAACAATGTGAACTCACATTTGCCATTTGAATTTCTCACTTCATACAAACCGGGACCGTTCGAGGTATATTTATAAACGAGCAGTTTATAGACATCAGCATCTACATTACGCATCGCCTGCAGCATTTGATTCTCGTTGGCAACAAGATCAGAAGAAAGATTATTGTGATTGACTGCGTATACGATGGTCATCTGCGCGACTTCTTTCAGCTGCGGATCAGGCTTGGGGTTCTCCCTGCAACCGCTAAGCAGGAATGTCAGGCATACTGTTAAGAATAAATATAATTGTTTCATAAAGTCTTTATTCAGGAAGACAGATAAAATTATTTAAGAGTTTAGAAGTTAAAGCATTTATCCGATGCGAATATGACTGAGTTTATATTTATTCCCATCAAACAAATAAACTCATAAACTGCGCACAACGCGATTAGACTCATAACCTTCAACTTTTCGCTTGCGAAAGTTGAGTCATACTTACTGACTACAAAATTAATATCTAAAATTCAATTTATCGGCTAAACGAGCTAAAATTTCCTATTTTAACATATTTTATTCATCTCAAAATTGCGATTTTAGTATTTTATGTTAATTTTGCATTTAAATGTTAATGACAATTTTGGGAAAGACACGACCAAATGGAAGTGTTTTATTGTAATTCGTGTTATTAAAAGTAAACATACTCTTAAACCCCAAGCGTTATTTTTTGTTAATAAAGTATGAAGAAATCTGTTATCTGGCTTTTGACAATAATAATGGCACTCACTTTCGGTGTTTTGCTCTATTTTCAGATCATGTATCTTGAAAATATGGTGAAAATGCGTGATGAGCAATTCTCCGAAGGAGTGATGCGCTCCTTATACTCAACTTCTGAATTTCTGGAACGAGAAGAAACTCTGCATTTCCTTGAACAAGATGTAAACATAATAGAATCAAGTTTCTATCATGATTATACCAACACTCCTCCCGTAGAGACATCGCGCATTGAACCCAATAAGATATTTCCACCTGCTAACCAGAATGTAGCAGAAAGATATCGAAACATGCAGGAGGTGATACGTAGCCAATATCTCTATCAGAAAGGATTGCTTAATGAAGTCATCCTCTCTATCCTTCGCGATGCCGGTTCTCGCCCCGTTATGGAGAGAGCCGATTCAACGTTGATACGCAACTGTCTGCGTACAGAACTTGCGAACAATGGTGTTAATGTGCCTTTTGCATTTGCGGTTTACGGTGTCAGGGGTAACCTCATATATTCCACTGAAGGATACAAGGATAAAGCCAAACACAACATATACAGCATTCCTCTGTTTTCAAATTCTGACACGTATTATAATCTGAAAGTCCAGTTCCCTACGAAGCATTCGTATATTTTTTCTTCAGTTAGATTCATTATACCGACTTTGATCCTTACACTCATATTATTGATAATCTTTCTATATACTATTGTCTTGGCGTTCCGTCAGAAAAAGTTAACAGAAATGAAGACAGACTTTATAAATAATATGACCCATGAGCTGAAAACTCCGATCTCAACAATATCGCTGGCGGGGCAGATGCTTTCGGATCCCTCTATCAGGAAATCACCAACTTCCCTACAGCATCTTTCAGAAGTCATTACTGAGGAGTCAAAAAGATTACGATTCCAGGTTGAGAAAGTGCTTCAGATGTCGGTATTCGACAATACCGGTTCAGCGTTGAAATTCACGGAAGTTGATGCCAACAACATAATTGCCAACGTGGTCAACACATTTAAAATCAAAGTTGAGAAATATGGAGGTTCCCTCACCACAATGCTTGAAGCTGATAATGCAGAGATTCGCGTGGATGAAATGCAATTCACAAACGTGATATTCAACCTTCTCGACAATGCCGTGAAATATATGGACGAGGAGCGTGAGCCCCAACTGGAGATCTCAACAAAAGATATCTCCGGAAACCAACTTGAAATAAGAATCAAAGACAATGGTATCGGAATCAAAAAAGATGACCTGAAAAGGATATTCGATAAATTCTTCCGCGTGTCAACCGGCAACCGACACGACGTCAAAGGTTTCGGGCTCGGACTGGCATATGTAAAGAAGATGATAACTCTTTTTGGCGGCAATATCTCTGCTGAAAGTGAATTTGGGAAAGGTTCAACATTTGTGATAACTCTCCCTCTTATCACAAGCAAAGATACAAAAGACGATGAGTAAAAAGCCACATTTTCAATGTTTGTTAAAACTCTTTTTCGAAAATGTTAAATATTAATGCGGAATTTTCCGATATAGTTTGTTATAGAATTAAAGAATGTGAAAAAACGGCAATCATTTAACAATTGCTTTAAATGAATTAAATAAAATCTATATATATGATGGACGAGAAATTAAAAATATTGCTCTGTGAGGATGATGAAAACCTGGGAATGCTTCTCAGGGAATTCCTCCAGGCGAAAGGCTTTAATGCTGACCTCTGCCCTGATGGTGAAAAAGGATACAAAACATTCCTTAAAGGGAAATATGACCTGTGTGTCCTTGATGTTATGATGCCAAAGAAAGATGGTTTTACCCTGGCTCAGGAGATACGCAATGTCAATGGCGACGTGCCCATCATTTTCCTGACAGCCAAGGCTCTGAAAGAAGATGTGCTTGAAGGTTTCAAAATCGGTGCCGACGACTACATCACCAAGCCATTCTCTATGGAAGAACTCGTATTCCGTATCGGTGCCATTCTCCGCAGGGTTAAAGGGAAACGAGATAAGGACATAACTCTTTACAAGATTGGCAAATACACATTTGACACACAGAAGCAAGTGCTCATTGCCGACGACAAGACTCAGAAACTTACCACCAAGGAGTCTGAGCTTCTTGCTCTGCTCTGTTCACATGTGAATGAGATTCTTGAACGTAATTATGCATTGAAATCAATCTGGATAGACGACAACTATTTCAATGCAAGAAGTATGGATGTCTACATCACCAAACTTCGCAAATTACTCAAAGATGATCCATCAATAGAGATCATCAATATCCATGGCAAAGGATACAAGCTCATCGCTCCGGATGTTGAGGCAGAGACAGAAGCAAACGCATAATACGTTGTGAACACTATACGGACAGGGGTTTCATTTTCATGAAACCCCTGTCCGTATAGTGTTCATCATATTTTAATTAAACCAAACTGACTATCGTTAGATTCCTTGCAGCTGTGCCGGGATTGCGGCGCCAACTGTTAAAAAGGAACACACCCGATTCATCACATGATGTTTTGGTGCATAGATTATTGAGAATGATATTTTCAGCTAACACTCCCCTATCACGCATTCTTTGGGCATTCATGCCCTGCAAATCAAGATAAGGTCTTGATCCAGATCCGGCAGGATATGAAACATTCGATGCAAAACCCGCCGCGATAAATTTATCAGCCAGTTCCTGATCTACTTCATAACACTCGCTACATATGGAGACACCAAACGTTGCGTGCAATCTTGACACGTCTGCACCTATATCCGCCATCCGGTCAATCGTTTTTGATATAATTCCACCTAAAGTGCCTTTCCAACCAGCATGAACAACAGCCACTGCTCTGATATCGGGAGCATAAAGAATTATCGGGACACAATCGGCGGTGCGGACCCCAATCGGAAGCCCGGGTATTTGAGTTATCAAAGCATCTGTATCCGGGAACGTTTCTCCATCATCTGTTACAACACCCACATTGAGAGAATGAGTCTGAACCGGAAGAATTGGACGCTTATCCCCGAGAATCTTACAAACCGACGTTAAACCATCCGCTTTGGCGCCCGTTATAAAACAACAGATGCCTTCCGGAGAAGGCAATCTGTAGACATTATCATTCATGTTCTTAGTCATCAATGAAGAGAAATCTTCAGCGCATCATAAGCACGTGAAGCTTTTGCACGTGCCTCCTCAAGTGTGTCAGCCTTTGCGAGAATCACACCCATGCGTCGATGTCCGTGAACTTCCGGCTTTCCAAAAATTCTAAGCTGTGTGCCGGGTTCCTTAAGAACCTCTTCAAGGTTATCAAATTCAACACAATTTGAATCTCCTTCCACAACAATAGCTCGCGACGCTGATGGACCGTAAAACTCAATTGCCGGCACAGGGAGTCCGAGCAACGCACGTGCATGAAGAGCAAATTCCGATAGATCTTGAGATATCATTGTCACCATTCCCGTGTCGTGCGGACGAGGAGAAACCTCACTGAATATTACCTGATCACCTTTCACAAATAATTCTACGCCGAAAATACCATATCCTCCCAACGCATCCGTTACTTTGCGGGCAATCTCGCGGGCAGATTCGATTGCAGCCTCACTCATTGGCTGAGGCTGCCATGAATAGCGATAATCACCATTAACCTGAATATGACCAACTGGTTCACAATACGTCGTTCCGGAAACACTTCTGACTGTCAGCAATGTGATCTCATAATCGAAATCCACAAAACCTTCCACGATTACTCTGCCGGCTCCGGCACGTCCACCCTCCTGTGCTTCTTTCCAGGCAGCGTCAATATCTTCTTTGCTTTTGACTGTGCTTTGTCCGTGACCGGAAGAACTCATAACCGGCTTAACAACACAAGGTATTCCGATCTCCTCGATTGCCTTGTCAAATTCTTCGCGCGTTGAAGCAAAACGATAGGGAGAAGTCGGCAATCCAAGCTCCTCAGCGGCAAGACGGCGTATTCCTTCGCGGTTCATCGTCAGCCATGCCGCGCGCGCGGTCGGGGTGACATTGAATCCTTCTTTCTCAAGCTCCACAAGCACCGGAGTGGCGATAGCTTCTATTTCCGGAATAATATGATCCGGCTTCTCCAGCTCCACAATCCTGCGAAGTTCTTCACCGTCAAGCATATTGAAAACATACGAACGATGGGCAATCTGCATAGCCGGTGCATTCGGATATTTATCACACGCAATAACTTCTATTCCAAGACGCTGCAACTCTATCGCAACCTCTTTACCAAGTTCACCACTACCGAGCAGCATCGCCTTGCGACCTTTCGGAGTCATCACACTTCCAATTTTTGCCATACCTGTAATATATAAGGAGGATGCTGCGTAATCATGGGTTATTTTGCAACAACCTCGTTAAATTTACCGCAAAATTAACAAAAAAATCTCCATAAATCAATAGATTAAGATATGTTAAAAGGGATGTTAAAACAATCTGCAATGCCAACCATAATAACTACCAGATGTTTAAAATTTAAATAAGTACGAAACGAAAGTTAAATTATATACATTATACTATGGAAAAAATTCTTACAAAGTCCCAGATAAAAGAAGCCCTGGAACAAACATATGCGGAATGCAAAGACATCAAAGGAGGAAAGAATGCAGATTACATACCATTTCTTGCCAATATAGATCCGAACTTGTTCGGAATCAGTCTTACGCTCCCTGACGGCACTACATTCAGTGCCGGCGATACAGAGTATAAATTTGGAGTTGAATCTGTTTCGAAGGTTCTGACAGCGATTCTCGTGTTGAAACAATATGGAGCTAAAGCAGTGTTGGATCAGATTGGTGCCGATGCCACTGGTCTGCCATTCAACTCCATCTTTGCAATTCTTCTTGAGAATGATCATCCCTCCACCCCATTGGTCAACGCCGGAGCAATAACAGCGTGCTCGATGGTGAAACCGGCAGGTGATTCATGGGGAAAATGGGAAGCTATCATAAATAACTTTACTGACCTATGCGGCAGTGAATCTCAAGTGCTTGATGAGCTATACAGATCTGAGTCTGAAACAAACTTCAACAACCGTTCAATAGCATGGCTCCTGAAGAACTACAACAGAATCTATGATGATGTCGACATGAGTCTGGATCTTTACACACGTCAATGTTCCATCGGAGTCACAGCGACACAACTTGGCATATGCGCAGCCACAATCGCCAATGGTGGCGTGAATCCTGTAACAAAGAAAGAGGTCTTTGCACGTGAACTTGCTCCCAAAATCACGACATTGATATCTTCCGTAGGTTTCTACCAAAACACTGGCGACTGGCTCTACACTTCCGGCATACCGGCAAAAAGCGGTGTTGGTGGTGGCGTTCTTGGTGTATTGCCCGGCGTCTTTGGTGTTGCGGCATTTGCTCCTCCACTCGATGATGCAGGCAATTCCGTTAAAGCTCAGGCTGCAGTGAAAGGTATAATGCAGAAGCTCGGACTCGGCGTATTCAACGGAGATACTGTCAGAATATCTGAAACAGACTAAAAGCTGAAAAGCTGATTTATAATAGTTCCACTAAAAAATTGTTGTTATGCAAATCAAAACAGGTAAAGGGCAAATATCGCTGATGGTGGTGCTTGCCATATGGTCTCTCTCTCTTGCAGTAGACCTTCCGGGATTGGCGGTAACTCCGATTGAGGGTAGCCTTCGCACAATATTCCCGGATGTTACGGATTTCAAAATCCAGTTGCTGACAGTCTTACCTAATCTGGTCATAATCCCCTTTGTGCTCCTTTCGGGAAAACTTTCCGAGACACGGCATAAAGTATTGGTAATCACTCTTGGCACAATAATGTATATCGTAGCGGGAGCGCTATCGATCTGGTCAAACAGTCTGACCATGCTTATTTGGCTCAGCTGCTTGCTCGGTGCAGGATGCGGTCTCATACTTCCGTTCTCAACCGGACTTATTGCTGACGTATTCGTTGGAAAATACCGCACAAAACAGATGGGTATCATTTCAGCAATCGGCAATATCGCACTTGTGGGTGCAACATTTGTTGTAGGTTTTCTCGCAGCAAAAAGCTGGCACCTCCCATTCCTCGTATATCTGATTCCTCTTGTATCACTTATTCTGATACCGTTTCTCAACAAGATCCCGAAAAGCGATTATGGATTGTCTCAGGATGCTGCTGATACAAAACAGGATTCTACCCAGACCGCATCAACTGTTGTGCCCGCTGTAGATGCTGACGGATTCTCGACCGCCGGACAAAAAGTGAAAGGTGGCTTCTATCTTGGTCGTACGATCTGGCTTCTTCTCGCATACTTCTTCTTTGTATTCGCCACTTCCGTGCCTGCATACTATCTGCCTAATCTTATGCCCGACTACCATATGTCGACAGAAGATGTTTCCGTAGTGACTTCAGTCTTCTACGCAGCAATGTTCCTTATCGGTCTATGCGTCACAGGCGTGATGAAGGCATTCCGTAAAACCACGTTTATCGTTGCGATAGCACTCTTGGTTGGCGGATTCCTTCTTTTCGTAGTGACCAAGTCTTATCCATTGTTTATAGCTGCATATGGTATTGTCGGTCTCGGCAATGGTCTTGCACAGCCAATCTTCTATATCAAAGCAACCGAACTTGTGGTGAGCGATCGTAAATCCACTTTGGCTCTTGCTTATCTGCAGGTCGCCAATTATATAGCGATATCTCTCGTGCCTGTAATCGTTGATTTCTTTGCAGACATATTCGGTCAGCAGCACAGCGACCTCTTCCCGTTCGTGCTCGTAACCGCAGCTTCTGCAATAGTCATGATATTTGTTATCATTAGAGTCAACCACTTCACGTTTGGTATCAAACCATATTATTACGAAGATGTTAAACCGGCTGCCACAACGGCAACTCAAAATTCATCTGCAAAACAGTAAAATTATAGAATTATGAATAAGCCTAAAATTTTAATAATTTACACCGGAGGAACCATCGGAATGGTGGAAACTCCGCAGGGACTCCAGCCATTTGATTTCTCGCATCTCATGGACAATGTGCCTAAACTTTCTGAACTCGGCTATCAGATAGACAGCGTTCAATTCAAGAATCCTATCGATTCTTCAAATATGAATCCGCAGTATTGGGGCACAATCGTGAAGGACATAGCCGATAATTATGAAAACTACGATGGATTCGTTGTTCTTCATGGCACGGATACCATGGCGTATACCGCTTCTGCCCTCGCATTTATGTTGCGGAACCTAAGAAAACCGGTTGTAGTCACAGGCAGCCAGTTGCCAATTGGAGATGTGCGCGAAGACGGCACCCAAAACTTGATCTCGGCAGTGGAAGTCGCTGCTGCTAAAGATGCCGATGGAAATCCTATGATTCAAGAGGTCGTAATCGCATTCCAGGATTACATTGTGAGAGGTTGTCGCTCAACCAAGTTCACCTCTACCGGATTCCATGCTTTCAAGAGTTTCAATTATCCCGATTTGGGCACAATCGACCTACACATAACTTACAACACGCCATATCTTATGCGGCATGAGGAAAAGCTTCCCTTGGAACCTTTCTATGCAATGGATCCCTCTCTGTTGGTTATGTGGCTGTATCCGGGTATCACAGACGATGTTGTCAAGGCTCAGCTCTCAACACCCGGTATCAAAGCGGTTATTCTCCGCACCTTCGGAGCCGGAAACGCACCGACCGAAAAATGGTTTCTTGACGAAATTTCAGAAGCGGTCAAACGCGGCATAATCGTTTACAATGTGACACAATGCCAGAATGGTGGTGACGAACAGAAACGTTACTATACCGGCGACATGCTTGCTGAAGCCGGCGTAATTTCCGGTTACGACATCACTGCTGAAGCCGCCATCACAAAACTTATGTATCTTCTTGGTAGTGGCATGAGTCAGGACGAGATTAAACAATATCTCGGCGTCTCTATCGTAGGTGAATTAAGCGACTGACGCTATATGCCATCTATGAATATGAAATAGGACAGCCTATAAAAAACTTTAAATACCGGGGTCTTGGATTCGAATCCCACGCTGATCACCAAGAAGTCCGAACCTCTACCGCAAATCGCTGAAAATCGCTTGATTTTCAGCGTTTTTCTTTTTGCCCTATCCGGCAAAATACAGCGGTTTTCGGAGCATAAGCGTGAGTAATGAGTGAGTCACCCCAATCAGAACACGGGCTGTCGATTAGAAGTCTTGTGTGAGCGACATCCCTGTCGCAATCTCACAAGGCGTATGAGGCAGTGAATTGTGCCCTAAACTCAGTTTTTTGTAATAATTGCAGTTAGAATCGCGAAAATTTGTACCTACGCAGGATTATAATCGCAGAATTTTGTACCAATATCAGAATAGATTTCATTCTTCGCCCTGCTTAATTTCGGCAATGGATTTGATTTATTGCCGAAATTAAGTTAACTTTGTATTGAAATTTGTTATAGATACATGAGTACCGCAGACTTGATATTGAATTTCGCCAGCAATCGCAACAGCTTTACCCTTTGCGAACTTGCAAATTATGTCCGGGACCGGGAGAATATTTCCAATTCCGGGCTGTTGTGGCATATCAAAAAGCTAATCAAACAGAACCATCTTTCAAGGTTGTCGCGCGGATTGTACGGGAAATATGCAAAAAATAATTTCATGCCATTATTGACAGAGGAACTCCGTGATTTATATACCGATGTATCGGGTGCTTTTCCACTGATTAATGTTATGGTATATTCCGGTAACAATATAACTTCATTGCAACACCACATTTCTGCAAACAACACTTTGTACATCGAGGTGCCAAAAGATGCGACTGAAGCGGTTTTCCACTATCTTACTGACAAGAAAATAAAAGCATATCATAAGCCTACGGCAGAATTTATGTCCGACTATGTTGATTTAAGCGAAAAATCAATAATTGTAAAGGCTTTGACAACTGAATCACCTGTAATAATGATTGACGGTGTAAGGATGCCGACCCTTGAAAAGATACTTGTCGATATAAATGCCGATCCGGATTTCTATTATTTACAAGGTGACGAGTCTTTTTATATCATGCAAAATGCCTTGTCACTCTACTCAATAAATACTCCCAAGATGTTGCGCTACGCCTCACGTCGGGGCATACGGGAAACCATGGAAACAATTTTGAACTACAACGATTGATTATGATTAAGACCGAATGTTTTACACCTGAATGGTGAAGGATATATTTTGCTTGATGTGTTGTATGAGGACTGCCATTATCAGAATACAGTTGAAATTCCCATAGTCAGTCCTTTCATAGAAATTGAAGGAGAAGCGTTAAATGTGAAAGTGCCTTCGATTGATGACATACTTGGCGACAAACTTACGGCTTTTGCGCCCAACACGACCGGCATACCTTACTACAAAAAAGAAAAAGTCTGCTCCGTCGAAATAATAAAACAACTCTATGATATAGCAAGACTGTTTGACAGGGTTGATAATCTTGAAGTCACCGCAAAATCATTCCGGCAGATAGTTGAGGTAGAAATGGCGTATCGTGACATTAATAATCTTGAAGCCGTATTTGACGACATTTTACAGACTTCAATTCTTATAGCGACAAGAGGGAAAGAAGGAATCGGCCAGTTCGATGTTCTGCAAGACGGTATAAAGAAAATTAAATCGTTTATCCACACCTCAAATTATCATATAGACCATGCCATTGTTGATTCGGCAAAAGCTGCATATATCTCTACCTGTATACGCAAAGGTGTCACTGCAATAGAGAAATATCCCGGAACACCTGATGTAGTGTCAGAGATGACAATCGCACCGACACTTACTGGGAAGTTGAACAAACTGAAGAGAGTATTTCCCGAAGCCTTTTACTATTGGGCAAAGACAAGCCAGCTTATACAAGGTGAATAATCTCCTTAATTTCGGCAATAATTTGAATTTACTGCCGAAATTAAGTGAAGTGGCAATAGCATCTCGGAAAAAGATGAAATAGGGTTTGAACCTATGATCCCACATATCATGAACCCAAGCATTTTAACAGTCTGGGATATTGGCGATTGGAAAAGATTTTGTAACTTTGCATTATAGGATTTGCAATCCAGTCGGTTATGATTCTTTGCCTCCGAGACGCTTTCTTTCGGCTTCAATGGCTTCGAGGAAGTGGATTTCGACAGGAGATAGCTGGTGTTGGGTGCGCTCGTGGAATTTATCGTATTCCTCATTGGCTTTGAGCTTGGCAACCTCGGCAGATACGCTTCCGGCATGGTTCAGCAACTCTTTCCCCGACAGCTTCAAAAAGTCGTCGAGCTACTGAATCCAGTCTTTCATATACATCGGGACATGACTTTTAGCCTGCAACTCGGCAAAGTCGAGGTATAGGTTGAGAATGCGGTTAAACATATCGACTTCCTCTTCCGAAAGATAATTTTTAGCAATCTCAGCCTCATGTTTGGTAGGCATGGCACCTCGCCATGTTGTCAAACCCATGAAATCCATTTCGGCATTGGCACGGTCATAGATTATCTCTGCGGCGGTATGTCCGTGTGCGGCAAAGTGCATCTTGTTCTGAACAGTCTTGAAGAACTGTTGGGTGATGGAGGTGCGAGGGTCATAGTCTATGCTGAGGGCATAAATCTCCAATACCTTGCGATAGAATACTTTCTCCGAGCTGCGGATGTCGCGGATTCGAGCCAACAATTCGTCGAAATAGTTCCCTTGTCCGGCATTCTTGAGCAAATCATCATTAAGAACAAAGCCCTTAATCATATACTCCTTCAGTACCTGAGTTGCCCACTGGCGGAACTGTACGCCGCGATGAGAGTTGACACGATACTCCACACTGATAATCATGTCGAGGTTATAGAAATCAACCTGATGGGTCTGAGTTTTACCTTCAATAGCACCATGTTGAGTGGTAGTTGCATATTTTGCAACTACCTCTTTTGGGTCAAGTTCTCCTGACTCAAAAACATTCTTGATATGTCTTGAAATAGTCGATTTATTACGTTGAAACAGCTCCGCCATCTGGTCTGCGGTAAGCCATACAGTCTCATTTGAGAGCCGAACCTCAATCTTCGTCTCTCCACTCGGCGTCTGAAATAATATTATCTGTCCGTTATCCATTTTATATCTTTTACTTATCAAACTTTATGGTTACAATTGTGTCAGCTGCTTTCCCATAAATTTCTACGAACTGTTCTAAGTTTTGTTTTACATATATTTTCTCATTTCGAAGTCCCTGAATGGTATCTAACATTGATTGTAAATTGTTACGTAATTCATTTCGAACTTTCTTGTCTCCATTTGACTCCACAATGATGTTAATGGATGGCCGGACAAAGGAGTCTTCCAATTCAAATATATTGACATATGGCATTTGCTTATTAATCTTTTCATTATAAAGATTTTGTAGCATAGTCCCTGCGAGAGGTAATTGATTATCATCCAAACAAGCAGTCAATCTCCGATTATACTCTCGAGTAACTTCTTCAAACTGATTGATCAATTTGCTTGAGCCAGACTTCATTTCAGAAATGACATCACTTAAATTATGTTGGCATGATTTAAGTGATGATATTACCTGTATAACTTTATGGTATTCATGTGTAGCAACGTTCTCGTTTTCATGCTGTATTTGTAGGAATCTATATAAATCCTCTTTATTTAACGAATCAAATATTTCGCATTTCAATAATACCTGTGAGTTAATATAAGGAATATCAAACCTATCCTTAACATCGCAATATTCCTTAATAAATTTCTTAAATACTTCTTGCTGTTGTTTTAATGATTCTAATAAGCTTTCAATCTCTGATTTCCATCTCAGACCTTCTCTTTCTACGCGTTTATTTTCTGTATGCTTCAACAATAGACGATCGATAACAACACCTAGCAACAACATTATTATTGGGAATGCGTAATCTAAAAATAGGTTCAAGTTAGTCTTATGCTCGGCATATATAACTTGTCCTACAGGAATAGGCTTGGATATGTTTATGGTGTCATCTAAGAACTCGGATTTTATAGTGTCCGAAGTATTCAGAATTTTAAAAGGTTGCGGCACTTTGGTAGTATCGTTGATTGTGGTAGAATCAGATACAGAAGTTGCTGAAGCTATAAAGGATGAAATGCCTATGCTTATCGCAAATAGGACAATCCCAATCTTTCCAAATTTCATTATATTTTGTATATTATTTGAGTGCTGAGTATTTTTATTCATAAAGCCGTATGTTTATTTATAGCATTCAGAATGCTCCCCTTAGACTATTTTTCTGTTTTGCTCTGCTTCTTGTTCTTTTTAAAGGACACAAATCCAAAATCTGCAAAATCGGGAAACCAATCAGTTTCATAATGTATGTGCGCCAAGTATTTAAGAAAATGATATGATGTCCCATCAGTTTTAAGCTTAATTGGAGAGTAATCCTTCTTTAAATGATTAGGAAGTTCTTTTAATTCTTTAGGTACAGAAATACTTGTCTCTACAGCAATCTCATTGTATAGACGCTTAGAAAACAAACGTACTTCAAGATCCGGCAATTCGATGGGATATGATACTTGAAAATTAGTATCCTCTTTAATTACCAGTTCATATAATTTCTGATATAACTCATCAGCATTTATCCAATATAATAATTCGGCTAAGATAGTTAAAAGCAGAGAAGACTCATCGTGGTAATTAGGCGATTTAACAAAAGCACTCTTTGCAAGTTCTCGTCTATTACCATACAGTTCCGGGAACATCCCACTGTCTTGCTTGCGAATTATAACATTAATAACCATACGAATAATCCATTCACCCATTTCCGTGTACAGGTTTTCAGTCGGTGTCTGGATGGTCATTACATATTTTATAACAAGCAATATAGGTATAGAATGAGTATCTAATAGAGGGATGTCAAAGCCAGAATTACAGTTTAAGATTCGTGTAACTAATTCAATCCCTGATTGATCAAATTTTTGCCGTTTTTCAAAAGGTAAATATTCTCTAATTGCTAATTGATAATATATTACGTCACTTATAAAATCAAAGCATCTAAGGGGATAAAAAATATTTTCAGACTGAAGACCATTAACCATATAGAGCCCCTTATATTGCGTAGCAAGAGGGATTAATTTATCCAAATACCTAGAATAGATATGCAAATGAAGTTTAACAAGCTTGCCAAACAAACTTAGAATTTTTCGATTTCTGGTTTTATTGTTTTCAAGTATCCATGCCCATGCTTTTAGAACAGCTATATCTGATGCTCTTTTAGCAGGCAGAAAATTATTTATCCGTTGACCTTCCTTTAATAGAATAGCCAACATGAGATTTATTGAGGAAAAGCATTTACTTAAAAGTCTTGGTTGTGACCGATTACTCGGACAATGCGAGAGTTGGATATCAACAAGCTTCTCAAATTCACTGACATCCCATCCAGGGGCATCATACATAACTAAAATGCGTTTTACCAAACGGTACGAATCCTCATCACGATAAAGACACTCGTCAAATAAATGCTTAGAGAAAAGATCTGTAAGCTTTTCTATTCCCCAGCGTTCGAATCCTCCATTTGGGAATTCCCGTTTAATAAAACCTTCAAAATGTGGTCTCGTATTATCTTGTAATATACCATTATGAACAAATACAATTACAGTTGGAAGAGAATTGAATCCAGGAATTGAGGAATCAGGAAATTCCACATCCTTTGCCGCCAAGATAGATTCTCTAACTCCATCTTGGCAATTAAATGTGCGATCGGTTATATCTTTTGCGGCATTTCCTTTTAACTCGAAATACCATTTGCATTTACGACCTTTTTCATCCTTCCCAATCGCTATAACATCTTTCCCATATTGAGATTGCCCTTTGGAATTTTTGGGAGTGGATACAATTTGAAAGCCCATGCTTTCTAAAAGTATCGGGAATATGTAATCGAGTTCGTCATCCTCTTTTAGCGATTCAAGATACTCACTTATTACTCTGTTATTCATCTTCGTTTTTGGTTATATCCCAGTCTTTTAAGAGCATGTTTGAAAACTCTCGTTGTTCTAAGGGCGTTTTGGATGCAAGCATCATTGGTGCCAAAACAGAATTTGATATTTTGGCAAGGGGAGTAACTTGTCCATTTCTCCAGAATCCACCTCCTCGCCCTAGAGTAAGGGGCCTTAAAAATTCAAGCACAAAGGATTTATGCGTTTGTTCATATTTCCGTAAATGTTCTTGAATGAACTCTTGCTCGCTTCTACGTGCAATCTCAAAAACATGTGGAAAATAGTTTTCAGATGAAAGCTCAATGCATTGATTTGCTAAATCAAATCGTTCATTAAACACATTAAGCAACTCTTTATAATACTTCAATTCATCACTCTCATTAAAATGCCCCTTTTCAATTATTGTTTTGAATAAGCCAAAATAGTTTAATGTATAGTCAATTATGATTTTAACAAGAATCGCTCTAACTGACGGAGAATCCGAATTGAAGATATGACACACATGTCTTCCGCGATGTTCTGCTTCTCCATAGTCTTGAGTAAGAGAGGCTGCGAATCTGACTTGACTGTCTTCATCAAAATTCAGAATATTTATATCCTCAATAGACGGTTTATAAGTATCAAATAGTTTTCTGCCCAAAAACCTTTTATCTCCACTATCAGATATTATTAATCCAGTAATTAGTCCGGTTAGTGAATCTTGTATCTGCCCATATATGTCTGATACTAAGGATACAATAGTATCTATTAATGCCAATAGTTTATACTGTTCAGATAAACTACTGATTAAATCTTTAAAAAGATTAATTTCAAACAAATCACGAACTTCATACTTTGATAGTATCAATGAAATTTCATCCGAAGTGGTATCTGCACTAAACAAGGCTTTTTTAGCCGAATTTGCAAATTCCTCCGTAGTAACAACTTTGTCTAAGCCATTTGTGAATTTATCAAAATCTCGCATAACTCATACAATTATATTATATCCACAGTTATCTTCATTCCTATATAAGAGGCTATGGCGAGGATTTGCTTGCATTTGGTGGCGGTGTCAGAACAGGTCATCAGGAGCCATCCGTTACCTAGGGGCTTCTGGGCTGTCTTATACTTTTCGTCTACTGTATTACTTACAAGGGGGATTTTATTGGCAATCAAGCCGACAGTGCGGACTTTCTCCACGCCTACATGCAGTATGAATTTTTGCAGAGACTCCCATGCGGTCTTCTCTTCGATGATAGATCCGTCTGGCATTGTTATTCTTAGACGAGTGCGTGGATTTGTAACAACTTTCTTGACTCCTTTTTTCTTTTCTGTATGCTTGACAACCGGATCAGGCTTGATTTCTACAATATCTTCAAGCGCATCAAATAGATTCCGCTTACGGGAGAGGCTGAACTTAAGAGGAGTTCCGGGAACATAGTCAACGACTAAGACGAGTTCGCGTTGGACCTGTGCCAAAGCCGGTTCAATCTTCTCAGTGAGGGTCGGGAGAATCTCGGTGCGTATGAGATTCTCTTCAAGTTTTGCGGCTTTCTGTTTCAATCGTTCATCAACGGGGAGATTAAGTTTGCGCAGATTCTCCATTGTGATATATAGTTCGCTTAGTGTTGACATGTTCTAACTAAACTACCGATTGGATACCAATTAAATAACGTAGACACATACTTAACCTTTGATACGTCTGAAGTCCGGGCCTCAATGCAGCTACAATGACATTCATATAGTTTGTCATTAGAAATGGATTATTAGATATCATACTTAAGGTATTTCTAGAATAATCCAACCAATATCTAAATTGATTCTCCTGCAAACTGTTACCTCGACGCATTAAATCAAGCCACTGCCTAATAACGCCATCAAGAAGTATATAATTATTATTCATTATTACCTCCATCCCATGCATCTGATCTAATTCCTCAACGCTCATTATATCTGTAGAGTCCATGGCTTTTGAGGGTGCATCTGTTGAAATTCTATTTTGACAATTCAATTTAAGATTTACACCGAACCCCTCGAATTTTTCAAGAAGGGTGATTGAATTTGTGATACCTCCCGTTCAGAAGGTTTCCCAAATCTGATCTATCAAATTCTTTATTTGTCCTGTAATCATATGTCAGAATTTTGAATTGCGCTTGCGCCAAAAATTTATCGCGTTCATTTCCTCATCGGGATGGTTCTTGCTGAAGTTGTCATACCAAAGTATGAAATCACATAATCCCATAACAAGAGAACGAAGCATATATGGCGAACTACCCACATATGGAAGATACTTTTCGAGATTCATAGCCAGTTCTTCGTCTGCAGTGGTAGTGTGGGCTGCTCCTCCAGTTTGGAATATGGCATATTTTAGCCAATCGGCCAATTGTTTTGGAACAATGGGGCCATCAGTAAGTCGTTCGACTTTTGTCCAGAATTTCTTTTCCGAATCGGAATCTGAAAGCGAATCCGGATCTTCTGGTTGCGAACCGCCAAGGAATAAACTACTCCAAGAAAGGTTGACGCTTTCCTTTTTAGAGTTCTTTGCAACTATATTCGGCGGCAATATTCCCATAATTACCATGTGACGGAAAATTCCTTCGAGAGCCTTACGCACGTCAACATACCTATGATTGTAATCTGCGTTGGAAGTCTCGTCAAAATGGATAGGCACAAGAAGAGGCATCAGGAAGTAACCGACTTCACCAGCCAAACCAAGTCTATCAAGTGAACTGAACACATCAGGATATAGATTATACTCTATCTGCAATTCATGACGATAGTACGTCACGTGCGTCCTGATTCGGCTGAATAGCGCATGGCGTTCATGTTTTTCTTCAGCTCCAATCTTTATCTTTCCGTTTTTGGAGTAGAATCGCCTGTTTGCAATGCGAATCCAATCCTCATCCCATTCGTTGGTGTCAGGAATAAGATCGCGAATATCATCTTCGCCCTGGCCGGAAAGGACATACCATGGAATAGTGCGATTCTTTCGCGCTGCAAGTGTCATAATCTTGGGAAATACATGACTAAGAAATTTCTCTGCCTTATCCGCATCATCCTTCCGATACTTACATTTCGCATCTAAGATAATCGCATCCCAGTGTTCGTAGTTCCTCTCCAGTTCAACTTCAGCCTCTTCCCAACAAGGGAAGGGATGAAGTTCAATACCGGCTACCATGTCTGCCTCGTTAGGGTAGGCAGAAGTAATCATTGGGTCATCTTCGACCCACAGAACCTGAATGTATTTGTTGTCGCGCATAGTCGTAATTTTTAATCCTCAAAAAGATTAATTGTCTCGAAATTAGTCTTCTCGAAGGAGAGTTTGTATATCACTGGGAACTCAGCATCAGGCTGAGATATGACCTCGACTGTTCCGAGACCCTCCATAAGTGATTTTATTTCAAATCCACCTTGTCCGGAATGTAGTGTGCCGTCTGAAGCATTTTCATTCAGAGCAGTAGTAAAACCGCTCATCAAGACATCTTCGCCAGTCACTCCGTCCTTCAATGGACGTCCGTTGTTTGCTATCGTAATAACGATTCCTCCATCTTCCGATTTCCAGTCAAACCGAATTTCATTGTTCGAGGAATCCGAAGTAAAGCCGTGAGCTTTGGCATTGGCTACGATGTTATTGAAGATCCTTTCCAGCAACCTTACAGGCGCATAGAAAATTTCAGCAGCATCGGTGTGTTGATACTTGGCATCGCCGGTCTCGTCATCGAAGTATGGGAAGTCGGCTATATTATCGTTGCCAATATTTACCATTCTTACCGCGGGGGTAGAATGAGCGGCAATATAG
>DAWBVG010000206.1:0-3300 GCA_052279865.1 Muribaculaceae bacterium | reverse complement strand
TGAGCAGGACGTTGACCGCACTGCTAATCGTGGATGCTTTGAGATGAAAGTAAAGGGCAACGGTTTCGAATCGCTACAATCGCTTACTCTTTCCGGGAATGATGTGGAATACCCTATTGAGCAATATAAGGTTATTGACAACTACACCCTATATGCTATGATTGATCTCGATGAAAAGGAAATCGGAATGGGTGGCTACAAACTTAAGGGATATTACAAAGATGCTGATAATTCTGTGGTTGAAGAGATTGTCTCATCCTCAGTTCTTACTGTTGAGACTCCGACCCCGGTAGAAATTGATGTTGAAATCGATGCGCCTCATATTGCCGGCACCCCATATTTAGCCTATGTTAAAGTTACAAACCGAAGCAATGTTGGAGTCTGGGGTGTCCCATTCAATATCGCTGCGCGACACACAGCCGGAGGTGGCAAAATTGAGTTTATGGATTTCGAAATAGTGGTGGACGAAAAGTATAAAGAATCGATTCCTGTGGTTCATCAGACGGAAAACCTTCTCAACACAGGGGCAAGTGGTTCGTTCGCTCCGACTGTAATTCCATATTTGGCTCCGGGTGCGACAAATACATATACCTTGGGATTTACTACCGGTCCTCATGAGATTATTAATGTCTATGCGTGGGCTGGAAAACCATGGAGTGAAGAGATTAAGGAAATCAAAGCTGAAGACTATGATGTATCGGTGTTGGAAGAGCCTTTTGAGGGTAACTTATTCTCTTTCGTCGAATTCTGCAAATTGTATTATCAGCTCGCGAACGGGCTTTATGAGACTGCAGCTCCGTCTCGATTATCTGTCAAAAGATTTGCTCCTGATCCGCCGCCATCATACACTCCGAGAGTATCTCCCAGAGATGTAGCGAATGCCGCTGCCGGTGCCGCGAAACAAAGTGTAGGAAACGCCGCTCATTCAGCAAATGGATTTCTTGGCACCCGCATGGCTGGACGCGATATGCTGCTTGCCATGACCGGAGAAAACGGATATGTTCAGCAGATGCAAAACACTGATCGGGGGATGCTCCTGGTAGGTAATGATTTAATGGCTGCAGGAGATACTCAGAATAATATGATAGGTAATGCTGAAGCATTGAATCATTTGATAAATGCGAGGAATCATTGGCGTCAGGCTGTTGCTCCCAATCCAAATCCCACTCCTACGCCTGTGGATTCCTATCAGTCTGGTGATCCCAATGATATGAAGGGATATCGTTCGCCATCAGGTACAAATCATATCGGTATTGGTGTGAAAAATGTGACGTATACCATCGAATTTGAGAATGATCCCGAAATTGCAAATGCATCGGCATCAACTATTAAAGTCACAAGCCAAATTGATGGTTCTCGGTTTGACCTTTCGTCACTAAAGGCAACGAAGCTCACAATCGGAGATAAGGAAGTTGATCTTCCGTCAGAACATCATTTTGTGAAAACTCTTGATATGCGTTCTGAAATCAATGCTATTGCCGAGCTTACATTCGATTTTAACTCTTCATCAGGTATGGCTGAATGGAAATTACGTTCGCTTGATCCGTTGACACTTGATGATGTCAAATATAGTTATGACGGCATTCTCCCCGTTAACGATGACTCGGGACGAGGAACCGGCTATCTGACCTTCTCTATTGATCTATTACCGACAATTGCGGATAATACAACGATAGAAAGCAGTGCGGAAATTATCTTTGATAACAACAAACCGATTTCAACTCCGGTATGGACTAATGTAACAGACTTTACAGAACCTTCTGCGCGAATTGTCTCCCAATCTACAACGGATAACATGACATTCGATTTTACCGTGGAAGGTAGCGATAGTGGGTCTGGCATTTGGATCTATGATCTTTATATGCGTCCCAATGGCTCCAAAAAATGGACTGCCGTAAAGACCCATATAGATAGCAATACATTCAGCTACACCTCTTCCGAAGCTCTTGATAACGCAATCTTTGCTGTTCTTGCCACAGACCATGCGGGGAATCGTCAGAACGTTGCGTCTCTCGATGTTCTCGCCGGAGATGCCGATGGAAACGGAGAGATAGATGCCAATGACGTAGTAGCTACACGTAATCATTATCTCGGAGAGGATATAGAAATTAATGTATTTAATGCCGATGTCACAAACGACAACGTAATCGACACGCAGGATGCCACAGCTATCATCAATCTATATCTTGATAATACGGCTGCCAAATCCGTAAAACGCTTAAAAATAAAATGAAAAAGATACTTTTATTTCTTACATGCATATTTGCCTATATAGGTGTGTATGCCGATAATTTTGCAGTGGAAACAACAGATCGCTTACGAGTCTGGGCAGAATTCCCTGAAGTCATCACAGCCGATGGTTCGTCGGTGTTCTATATTAAAGTGTTTCAGCATGATGACGATGATCTTGATTATACTGCTTTCAATATGGAGTTTGTTCTCCCTATGGGTTTCAGGATTAATCAAGTGAAAGAAGGACGTAGGGAGGTCAATGATATTCATCTTACGGACCGCGCAGATGCGACTCACTCGATATCTTGCAATCTGAAAGATGGATATGATCTTCGTATAATCGCCACATCAAGTGAGAATGCTAATTTATATAAGGATGATCTTGATGGAAATCCTCTTGACGAATTGTTTACCGTAGGACTTATAGCAGATCCAACACTTGCCGCAGGTGAATATCCGGTCTCCATGGAGGGTATCAAATTCTGTCATAAGAATGCAGATGCGCGTATCCCTGCAGCAGCTCCAATGCTTTATACCATAAAGGTCGCAAACACACAAACAGGAGTAGAAGAGATTGAGGCATCATCTCTTGACCCTGACGACTGTTATGATCTTCAGGGACACAAAGTGAATCCGATGCATGCTCATGGTATGATTGTGATTAGTAAAGGCAGAAAAGTGTTGATAAAATAAACATAAGAACACACGTTTCTTATTTGAAAACTGTAAATAGACCGTATGGAAGATGAACAGGTATCATTACCTTTTATCTCCATACGGTCTTTCATATGTGAATTCAATGCCAATCCTATCAAGTGTAGCCATCTTGCTATAGAAGTTGTTTAAACTAATTTTTATGGTAAGATTAGTAAAGATTGCCATAAAGTTTACAACTTTTAGGAATCTTGAATAACGTAAATTAGTTTAAACCACTTGATTTATCGGACTGTGTCCGATAAAGTGAAAGGTTATAGGTAATAGGGTAATGGTGAATTGTCAAGACTCTAATGTGAGTATCAAGTCGTAGCTGCTGTTGCTCGCAACTGCAGCCTCGCGGCAAGGGAAAGT
>DAWBVG010000205.1:0-5004 GCA_052279865.1 Muribaculaceae bacterium | reverse complement strand
CAGCGACTTGTTGGCAAGTGCGTGATGCGGATCGAGGATATGACGGAATTTGTCGGCGGATACCACCGGCACCACCGATTCCGCGCCCATGGCATAGATTATCCACATCAGCATTCCGAGAAGGAGCGCGGATGCGGTCTTGTCGACGCGGAGAGGGTGTTCAAGAGCTATGGCGAGATAGCCTACAACGAATAAAACGAGCAGTGTCGTCAGCATAGTGGGAATATAGGTTAAGGAAAATGGAATATGAATGATATGACTCTCATAATTTGCGGCAAAATTAGCAAAAAAATAATTAATTAAAGAAATTTTTCTTTAATTAATTTTATGTTTTTAAACATAAAAACAGATAGCAGAAGAGCCGCCTCAAAAAGGCGGCTCTTCGTCAGCATACATATCCGGCTGTATCGGTTTTCGCCGGCCTACTTCACGATCCCTTTTTCAAGGAATTCGGCAAGATTTGTGCGCACATTCTCGGAAGCCCTCTCCACAGCCACTTTCGCCATGTCGGCGTCGGTCATGATCCTGACAAGCTGTTCGAAAGTGGTCTTCTGCGGGTTCCAGCCCAGTTCGGCGCGTGCCTTGGCTGGGTCGCCCCACAGGTTGACTACATCCGTGGGACGGTAGAAATCCGGTGAGACCTCCACCAGCACCGTGCCCGTGGCTTTGTCGATCCCTTTTTCGTCAAGGCCCTCGCCAGTCCACTCGAGTTCGATGCCGACGTTGCGGAACGCCAGTGTGGCGAATTCACGCACTGAATGTTGCTCGCCGGTGGCGATGACGAAATCCTCCGGTGTCTCATGCTGCAGGATCAGCCACATGCATTCCACGTAGTCTCTGGCATAGCCCCAGTCGCGAAGCGAGGAGAGGTTGCCGAGGTAGAGCTTGTCCTGCTTTCCCTGGGCGATGCGTGCGGCGGCAAGCGTGATCTTGCGTGTAACGAATGTCTCGCCACGCCTCTCCGACTCGTGGTTGAAAAGGATTCCCGAACAGCAGTACATTCCATATGCCTCGCGGTATTCCTTCACGATCCAGAAGCCATACTGCTTAGCCACTGCGTAAGGGCTGTAGGGATGGAAAGGGGTGTTCTCGTTCTGTGGAACCTCCTCTACCTTGCCATAGAGCTCCGACGTGGAAGCCTGGTATATGCGGCAGGTATCCGCCAGTCCGCATTGCCTTACCCCCTCGAGGATACGCAACACGCCCACTGCGTCAACATCCGCCGTGAACTCCGGGGAATCGAAGCTCACCTGCACGTGGCTCTGTGCCGCAAGGTTGTAGATCTCGTCGGGTCTTACCTTGTTGAGCACCTGTATCACTGACATCGAATCGCCGAGATCGGCATAGTGGAGATGGAAATTCTTGTGGCCCTCGAGATGCGCGATGCGCTCCCTGAAGTCCACTGAAGAACGTCGGATAGTGCCGTGCACGTCATAACCCTTTTCAAGCAGGAATTCGGCAAGGAACGAGCCGTCCTGGCCCGTGACTCCGGTAATAAGCGCTGTCTTCATGTGTAATTTAGCAATTGTTTTTTAGAAGTTTTCGGATATGATTATTCGCCTGCGGCGCCGCCGTTATGGTCAGCACTGAATGGGCTGACGGATATGTTCACGGCGCCATAGCGTGTTCCTGTCACAGTTGTTGTTCCCGAGCCTGCGGTTATTGTCTCCGTTGCCTGGGAGCCGCTGAGGTTTACGCCCTGACCCGGTTCGAGGATAATGTTGAGGGGGTAGCTGCCCTGGAGTTCGGTCACCCTTGAGCCGTAGAGGCGGGCGAGGTGCTCGATAAGAAGTCCCTGCAGTTTGTTTGTAGCCACAGTGTTGATCTTGGTTCCCGTTTTGAATGTGAAGGATGCATCTTTAACGGTCCATTCAACATCCCCCATGCGGTTGTCGAACAGCGCCTGAGCGAATGCCACAGGCTCAGTTGAGGAAGTGGAGGAGATAGAGACAGGCAGGAAGAGACCGAAGGATGTGAATTTTGTGGTCCTGATTACGACATTGCCGGCAGCATCGACACTGTGGGCAACAACATTCCAAGTGTTGGTTGTGGCATCATATTCCTTGGCTGTCACATATGGAGTTACCGAGGCATCGAGTGCGAAGGAGATCTCAATCGGGGCAGCAAGGGTTATGCTCGGGTCAGAACATGTTACCGTGGCTCCGATAAGCATTGTCTCGCTCTCCTGGGCACGTGTGGCAGCCGCATCACTTTCCGAATATATGGGTGTTATGCTGATGGTGGTGCTTTTCTGAACCGTATTGGCAGGCACCTCCACCTTGATGTCCACAGCACCTATCTCATTCTGAGGAATGTTCTCCGACTCCACGTTTCCGCTTGCATCTGCATCAGGCTGGGTAACGACAAGATCCTGGGTCACCTTGCGGTTGAGAGCCACGCTCCAGAGAAGTTTCTCGTTTGCGTCCTTTGTGAATTTGACAGAAGCTGAAGCGGGAAGCATGCCTGTTGCGGAGGCGGATATCTCATAATCGCCGGCTGCCACATCGGATATGGTATAGGCACCCTCTGCATTCGTTTGAACTGAATGGTCGCCCAGTTCAACAACGGCACCCTCAATAGGTTCGCCAGCCATGTTGGTGATCACACCCGAGAGGGTATTGGGAGCTGCCCCTACAGTCGGGGGCGCCACAAATTCGCGGTGATCATTGCTGCAGCATGAGCCGGCAGCTAAACAAAGGAACAGAAATGTTCCATACATAATGAATTTGTTCATAATAAGAATAATTTGTTAAAATAGAGTTAATTATTAAAATAGGTTTACTTTATATGCTATTCCTCCGGAGAAATACCGGCAATCGATCAGGGCAGCCTGGATGAAGAGGTGTTTCCAGAGGAGAATGTCTGCACCGATGTTGACTTCATTTCCGGTCCACTCCCCGATGACACGCAACGACGGTATCCATTTCGGTCGCCATGTGGCGCCGGCTACAACCCCCTGCCACTTCTTGCCGTATGACACCGGCACGTAGCGATATCCCAGATCCACTCCGAAACTATGTCCATGCGGAATGAAATGCTTGGTCGCAACAATGTAGTAGTTGCAGAAATAGCCCGCTCCGCTGCCGCCGTGACTCCTTCTTCGGAAAGCTGAGCCGATAAAATCATTTGAACCGATAGCTATCGCGGGATAATACTTTCCCTCTTTCAAAGGGTTGACCTTAATAGAGAAGAATCTGTCTTTCTGATTGAACTTAGGTTTTTCTCTCCCTTCAGCAAGTGTTTTCTGAAGAGTGAAGGTATAGCCGATCTCCAGCCATTCGAAAGGAGTCAGGGCTAAGGAGAAATCAAAAGTATCATATTTCTTTCCCGCATAGACAAACCCCGATCTGTCATTTACATCCCCCGGAGTGAAATGTTTGTTCAGGAAATATCCTGCAATTATGGCATCTCCGCATTCATTCATCTCTGCGGAGGGATTCTTGATAAGACCCGACATTCCTGTGTAGAGTTGTGCCACACAGGTAGTGTCGAAAAAAAGAAGAGATACACAGAATATTAGAAACGCACTGATTCTCATTTCTTATTGGTCTTTCTGATATATTTGAAATCCGGCTCCATCAAATCTGTGCCCCAGGGAAGAAGGTCCCTGTCGAACCATCCCTCTCTTTCGTTTTCTTCCGGATCGGTGGCATATCCCCGCGTCCCGTAGCTCGTAGCTTCGAAGCTGTATTTTAACCTGAAGTCGTTTGCCGGGCGGAAATTTACCCGTCTGCGCACTCTTTTATACGGAGGTAACATCACAATCACCTTGAAGCCGGCGTTCTCTTTCCCGAGATTGCTGTATGAGGCAAACGCGCCGACACTGACATGCCGGAAATGTCTGAAAGCTTCCGCCTCTACGCCATAGTCGTTGAAGAGGTATCTGCCACCCCTTAGAGAGAACTGTGTGTTCCATCTCGACAAGTAGAACTCAGGACCTGCCGCGAATGTGACTTTCGTCATCGGACTCGCCTCCCATCGGTGCCCCATCGACATATAACCTGTCAGACCAATCTGCGCGGTGACTGCAAGCCAGGGTTTGATGATGAACATGTTCTTCATGTCTATTCCATAACTTTCAGCAGTGAATATGCCTCCGGAAAACTTCATTTTCCAGCGGTTGCCGACAGCGAGCTGTTTTGATATGGAAGCGACACGGAACCGGACATACTTATACTTGTCGCCATACTGGTTGATGACCGGCACATACAGCTGGGCAGCAACCTCCCAGCGTCTGCCCATGTTCCACCTCACGCCCGGCGTGAGGTTCACCAGCACGTCATATACCCTGTTGTTGAAATATATGTCGCGGCAATTGAAATCAACACCCATGAAGATATCGACTTCGCCGGCGTTACTCTTGTCCTGCGCCTGAAGTTGTAGCGAAAATGTCAAGACTGCGGTCAGAAGCAGCAGCCTGACCGCTTTTCCTAATCCCATAAATTTTGTTACGACAGATTTCTGCAGACTTAAGTATGTAGCGGGAGGCATCAAACAGTACATTCGAACGGACACCGTTCTTTCTGTAAGCCACAAGGTGATCATGGAAGATAGCCCGGTGGCTTGCCAGCCCGGATGTAGACGCACCTCCGGTGCGCATTGTCACGCAATCTTTTTTGATGTAGTAGGTGGAGATGCGGTTTACGTATATGAACCGCAAGAGCAATTCGAAATCGGAAGCAACCTTCAGACTGGTGTCAAAAAGCCCGTGGCGCTCGAATATTTTTCTACGGCAATAAAAGGTAGGATGTGCAGGCATATAACCGAAGATCATCTTGAACCGGCGGAATCCGGCAGAGGAGTAATACCTGACGCATCGAGATAGATTGTCCTTGTTCACATAATGCACGTCACCATATACGGCGTCTACATTATGGATACGGAGGGCATCAACAAGACACTCGAGAGAATCGGCTGATGTAAAGAAGTCATCCGAATTAAGAAAGCCGATAACATCCCCGCTTGACATTCTGACGCCCTTGTTCATTGCGTCATATATTCCTT
>DAWBVG010000204.1:0-2148 GCA_052279865.1 Muribaculaceae bacterium | reverse complement strand
GTCAAGGATGTCGTCGCGGTCGCGCAGCAGACGCGATGCGCTTTCGAGCATCAGTTGCCTGCACGGCATGACCTTTGTCTTGAATTCCTCTTCTGTCATCAGATAGCTTTTTAGTGGACAATCTATATTATATATGAAGTTGCATCAAAATTGTCACACTTAAAATCCAAAAATTTTTCAATTATTCGTAACGCATTGTCTCTGCGGGAGATATTTTTGCAACGAACCATGATGGAAGAATAAGACATAAATATATTACTGCTATTGTTGCAACATTTAGGATAACAATGGATTGCCAGTTGATTTCAACGGGTACGAAATCAATGTAATAAGAATCGGCATCAAGAGGGAGGAAATGCCATTTGTCTTGCGCCCAAAGAATGGTGAGCATAAGGATATTTCCTATGAATAAGCCGGTTAATGCCACACGCACAGCCATGTAGATGAACACTCGGCGCACGTTTTTTATAGTGGCTCCCATCGAACGGATGAGACCTATGAAACTCTTTTTGTCGAGTATTATGATAAGCATTCCCGAAATCAGGGTGGCGCACGCCACTATTGTCATAAGCACCAATACCACAATTACATTGGTATCGAGCAATGACAGCCATCTGAAATATCCCGCTCCCTGATTGAGGGCATTGTCTACGCGATAATATTTATATAAAAGTCCTGAGGCAAGAGCTTCATTTAGGGTAGCCGTCAGATGATTAGCGTTTTCCTCAAGATTATTGAAATTATCGGTGGTTATCGTAAGAGATGTTCCTTGTGTCGGAGATACCTCTCCGAGATTTTGGATTAGAGGGAGGTCGCCATAGATGAATACATTATCGTAGGTGTCGAAATGAGAATTGAATATGGCGGCAATCTCAAGACGGCGAACACGAATGGAGCCCGACATAAAATATGTGTCTATCTTATCACCTGCCTTGAGATTGAGCTGATCTGCCGCTTTGCGGGAGATGACAATCTTCATTTCCGATCCTTTCTTTGAATAATCCGGAAGTTTTCCCTCCTCTATATTTGAGGCAAGGAATTTCTTCAGAGATTCGCCACGCATGCTTTTGAGATATACTCCCTTGAAATTATCCGGAGTCTTGAGTATTGCCGGTATCGAAGCTTCAAGAGAATAATCTGTGATATAATCCTGCGAGTCGAGAATTGTTTTCAGGGTTGGAGTGAGGGTGATCAGGTTGGTGTCTTCCGGACCGGCTGGAATGGCATATAGTGTTATATGTGAATTGAACCCTATGACCTTGTCGCGAATCTCGCGTTTAAACCCCAATACTATTGCAATTGCTGCAAGCATTATGGCTACCGATAGGGCAACTGCAGTTACTGCTACCCTGATGGCAGGGGAGCTGTGTCTGCGGTCGGAGGAGAGCGACAATCGCTTGGCGAGATATAACGGATAATTCATATTAACGCTATCAGTGGTTTTCATTTACTTTCCGGAGTTCCCAGAAGGCAACGGCAGATGCCGCGGCAACGTTTAGGGAATCAACACCATGTGCCATCGGTATCTTTACAACGTAATCTGATGAGTCGATTATTGTTGCAGGCAATCCTTCTCCCTCTGTGCCCATGACGATGGCGAGGTGCGGTTCGGATTTGAGGATTGGAGAGTCAAGGTCAATGGAATTGTTTCGCAATGCCATCGCTACTGTCTTAAATCCTAATTCTTTCAACTTCGCTGTTGGATTTGTAGAGATTATCCACGGCACAAGAAAGACGGATCCCATTGATACGCGAACTGCGCGTCGGTTGAGTGGATCGCAACAATCATCTGAAAGGATCACTGCATCTATTCCCAATGCCGCCGCCGAACGGAAGATTGCTCCGATATTCGTGGTGTCGCATACACTTTGAAGAATGACCACACGTCGGGCGTTGTGGCATACATCTTCTAAATTTTTCGGCTCCGGGCGTCGAAACGCACATAACACGCCTCGTGTGAGAGTGTAGCCGGTGAGTTTTGCCAAAGTTTCCCGTTCCCCGGTATATACCGGCATGTCGGGATATCGGGCTATTATGTCGGCAGCATCTCCCTCAATGTGTTTCTTTTCGCACAATAAAGAGAGAGGTTGATGCCCTGCGCTGAGAGCTACCCTTATCACCTTGGGACTCTCGGCAATAAACATGCCG
>DAWBVG010000203.1:0-4740 GCA_052279865.1 Muribaculaceae bacterium | reverse complement strand
ATCTTGGAATGGGGGCGGGAAATGTAAATTGGAACGACACAATACGTCCGGGGGCAAAAGAAATAGGTTTCGACTATTCCTGTCTGATTGCCGCTACGAACGACCGCGTGCCTACGGTATACGTGGAAAACGGCAGTGTCGTTAACCTTGACCCGAACGATCCCATATTCGTGGACTATGAAAAGAATTTCGAAGGGGAACCATCGGCAGAAAACAATCCGGACACTCTTAAGCTGCAGTGGGCTCACGGCCACAACAATGCAATTGTGAACGGTATCCCGCGAATAGGATATATGAAAGGAGGGCAGAACGCACGTTGGGTAGATGAGGATATGGCGGACTATTTCGTTGGGAAGGTAAAAGGATTCCTGCGTGAGAACAAGGACAAACCATTCTTCCTGTATTACGGTCTGCACGAACCGCATGTGCCGCGTGCGCCTCATCAGCGTTTCGAAGGATCCTCCGGTATGGGACGTCGAGGCGATGCCATCATTGAGGCAGACTGGTGTGTCGGACAGCTTATTGCGGAATTACGCGAATTGAATCTCTTAGACAACACCATCATAATCTTCAGCAGTGACAACGGCCCGGTATTGAACGACGGCTACCGCGACAAAGCAGCGGAGATGGCGGCGCAACGCGGCCACAAACCCGCCGGAGGACTTCGCGGCGGCAAATACAGTCTCTATGACGGTGGCACCCACATCCCATTGTGCATATACTGGAAAGGGGAAATAAAACCGGCGGTATCTGATGCCATCGTTTGCCAGATGGATCTGTTTGCCTCGTTAGGCGACCTCGTCGGTGCCGAGGTTCCCGAAGGGCTTGACAGCCGCCCAATGATGCCGGTTTTCTTCGGCAAAGAGAAAAACGGAAGGGAATGTATTATTATTGAAAATCAAGGGAAACTCGGTCTGAGGAGCGGAGACTACGTATTCATGCCTCCTTACGAAGGTCCCAAGACCAACCTTACGGGCAACGAGCTCGGCAATCTTGGAGAATACGGATTGTTCAACCTTAAGAAAGACCCCGCGCAGCAACACAATCTCGCAAAGGAGAATCCGCAATTGTTGGATTCGCTCAAAAGGGTGTTCTTAGACAAGTCCATGGGATTTTACCGTCCATTCGTTGAGGAGGTTACATTGAAATAAACAAACCACTCCGAACTTTTCTAGAAACAGAGTCGGCTGCCCCAAAGGACACCGACTCTGTTTTACATTGTATCAATTACTCATGCCTCACTGTTTGAAAGGTATTCAGTAGGAGGCATACTGTAGGTTTTCTTGAATACTTTTGTGAAGTAATTTGGATCGGAGAAGCCCGTTGCATAAGCGGTTTCGCTGACGTTAAACCCTTTCCTAAGCAATTCACAGGCTTTCGCCATGCGGCATTGCTTGATATAGTCGGTCATCGAAGCGTTGAAGAATGTCTTCATCTTGATATGCAGCAGCGACCGCGAGATTCCGAGGGCACGGGTAATATCGGCAATAGAGAAGTCCGAGTTATCCATATTCTCGTTTATCAATGAATTTATACGTTCAATAAATTCATTGTCAAACTTATTGAGAGGCGGAAGCTCCTCAACTGTTTCCTCCACGGCAGACGTCTCATCTATCTTCGAATTGATGTAGACCCTCCGTGCCCTAAGAATATTCTTCACACGTAAAGCAAGCAGCTGGGGATCGAACGGCTTTGGAATGTAAGCCTCCGCACCGCTCCTGAATCCGGCAATCGTTGATTCTTCATCATTTTTTGCGGTGAGAAGAATGACAGGAATGTGTGATGTGGCAAGATTGTTCTTAAGACGATCGCATAGTTCTATACCATCCATCACAGGCATCATCACATCCGAAACTACAATATCTATAGGATACTCCTCTGTTACCTTCAACGCTTCCTCTCCGTTAGTTGCTGTGTAGACATTATAATCTTTGGTGAATTCATCTGCCAAAAAGCGAAGAAGTTGCGGATTATCTTCAACCAGAAGAATCGAGACACTCTTCTCATTCTTGTCATCGCATTCGCTCCCTTTTTCCTGCGAATATACAGCCAGGGTATTGGTTATAAACGTTGGCTGATACTTGACAGAAGCCGGAGAACCGGCTGCGATACAACATGACTTATCAAATGCAGTCTGTGTGACATTTATGCGCACCATAAACGCACTCCCTTCTCCGATTGTGCTGGCAACGGATATCGAACCCTTATGGATTTCCACAAGTTTCTTAACTGTTGCAAGTCCTATTCCCCAACCCGTATGACTGGCGTTATAGCCGCGTTTGGTCTGATAATACTTCTTAAAGATATTATTGATTTCTTCGGGTGCGATCCCTATTCCATTATCCTTTACTTCCAATTGAAGATAGACGTCTCCGTCTTCACCTTCCACAATCGAGGCTCGCACGTCTACGCATCCGTTCTCACCGGTATATTTTATCGCATTTGAAAGAAGGTTGCTTATTATTCTCTCCAGATAGGTTGTGGAATACCATACTTCCTCTCCATTATTCTGCGTCAAAACATTTATAGAGATGTTTTTCTCTGAAGCCGGTCCTCGGAAATAACCCGACCACGTCTCTATCAATTCCAAAGGATTTCCCTTCTGTAGAAAGAGCTGAAAGTTACCTGATTCAACCCGATTGAAAGTTACAAGCTCATTTATAAGGTCAATCATCTTGGAAGTGTTTGCAATGGCGGTCGCCAGACGCTCATGTGATGCTTCCGACATATTCTCCTCAGAGGAAAGATGTTTAAGAGGTGCGAGAATCAGACTCAGAGGAGTCTTGAGCTCATGCGAGATATTGGTAAAGAATTCCATTTTCTCTCTATTGAGCTCATCTTTCTGCTCTCGCTCAATCTGACTCAACCTCTTCTGCTGTTTCTCCCTCATACGCCAAGTGATAAGCCGATAAACCAAATAGCAAAGCGAGATTCCCAGTAGAATATAAATGACCCACGCCGTTGAAGAGAGATAGTAGGGTGGGGCAATCTTAAGATTTAATTCACGGATAGGAGCAGAATCCCAATCATCACCAGATGTCAACGCCCTGACTTTAAACACGTATGATCCATATGGAAGCTCCATGGCTGTGAAACGACGCTGCGCACCGACATCCCGCCATTCCTTGTCGAGACCTTCAATAAATATCTGATATCTCGCATTGTCTGCACCAACAGGATCCACTATTCCATAATCTATACTGAACACGCGGGAATCCCCGTAGTTAAGTTCAAGTGTAGATACAGCGTCAAGAGCCGATGACAGGGGAGAATCCTTTGTGCGAGGAGAAACCGGATTGTTATTGAGCGTAAGACTCCACAAATGCACAGGAGAATCTGAATCAGGACGCTTGGCTATGCCAGGATTAAAGGATACAAGACCATTGACCGTGCCACAATAAAGATTCCCGTCGGAAGCCTGCATAGTCGAAGAGAAATTAAACTGGTTCTCAGGAAGCCCATCGGATGTGGTGAACCTGACATATGAGAGATCGCCAGGATTGACCTTGAAAATGCCACCAGACGTTGTTATCCAGATTTTTCCATTACCATCCTCCATAATGCTGCAGACTGTGCCCCAATCGGGAGTCTTTCCGGAAAATGGCATCACATTGAAAGATTTTCCATCAATAATCTGAATGCCGTCATTGTTGGTGCCTAAGAATATCCTCCCTTTCTTATCCTCGAATATTGCGGTTATATAATTGTCTTTAAGACCTTCCTTGCCGGAAGGTTGTTTTCCCCAACCTTTTATCTCGTGCGACTTACCATCAATACGAAATAATCCCCGATTCACCGTGCCAGCCCATAGATTTCCAGCTTTGTCAGCATGTAGACAATATACAAAATCCGTGTCAAGCACAGGATGATTGACGGGCACCAGTGTATCGGTGTCTGGTTCATACAGCATAAGACCCAATGTGGTTGCTATCCATAGTTTTCGGTCATTGCCATTCTGGCGCGCTATGGCGAATATGGCGTTACTTTTAAGACCGCTGTTGAACGCAGTGTAATGTCTATAAGCTCCGCTTCTGAGATTATACCGGAAAAGACCATTACGGAAGGTTCCGATCCACATATCTCCCGTGTGATCGTCATAGTAAAGTTCGTGGACATTTGTGCCAATCTCAGGAATTTTGTTAAACCGAGATATGCTTCTGTCAGCGAGATTAAGGATATTAATTCCACCATCCTCAGTAGCGAGCCACAGAGTGCCCTTTTCTGGTTCTATAATACGTCTCACAGCCTTTCCCGAGAGTGTGTGTCCATCATATCCCGGTGCCACCCAGTGAAATTTCAAAGCATTTCTCAAAACGAGATTAATCCCTCCGAAATATGTTCCCACCCAGATGTTATCATAGGGATCGGGAGTTATGCAATAAATAGCATTATCGGAAAGCGTTCTGGAATTACCGAACTGTTGCGATACCTTCGAAACAACACCGGTATCCGGATTTATAGTCGTTATACCTTTCTCCGTTCCCAAAAAAATCAGACCTGACGAATCTTCCGCAATTGTCCGGACGGTGCCGTCAGAAAGCCGCGTCTCATCATATATCACATTTTTTCCATTACGGACATCAAGACACATCACCCCTTTTCCATCCCGACCAATCCATAGATTCCCGCGGCTATCAAAGAAGAGTGGAACAATTGCATCAAATCCACTAAGAAAACCGGAATATAGCGATGCATCGAGTATGGTTTCCGAATCCAGACGGGAAGAATACCATGCGATAG
>DAWBVG010000202.1:0-3006 GCA_052279865.1 Muribaculaceae bacterium | reverse complement strand
TTGAGGAGGATTGTAGATTTTCAAGCGGTCTCGCGTTTCTTCTCTCTGTTCCTTTGCAAGACTATCGGGCCAAACATATTCCACCCGTATTGAAGTCAGGATAGTATCCGCTCGCAAAAAAAGTGTATCTTTCTGAGAATATTCCATCAACAATGGATATTCAGTTGAGAAAGCACGTCGCAGTGAATCATTGTATTCTCCATAACCACCAATCAAGGTCATCTTGCGGGCAGTATCCGTAAGCACCATGGGTTGAGGATTCTTCGCATGATCCCTGAACATATATGCCCTGCTAAGGCGCGTGGCTTTGTCATAGATGATAGAATCTCCCTCCAGAGTCACCACGTTCATGGAGCTGTCGCGATGCAGAATCGTTGAACGCGCCGTCAGAACCGCATTATCAGTCTGGGTGTTATATCGTCCGGCAGTTGTCAGAATCGTGTCGTTGGCTCCTTCAATTCTTGTTTCAGTATCTATGGTTGCAATATGTGTGCCGGTATTATAATCAAGTTCTTCGGTATACATTTTGTAACCATCTTTGGTATTCACCAAAACAACATTATCCTCAAATCTGGCGAGTTTGGTGCCCGGTGAATACTCACCGTATGTCGATGTTAGAACATTTAGGTCATCCTGAAGTTTTCCACCGCGTGTATACCATCCCATCTCAATATTCATATCGTAATCAAGACTGTCGGTGGTAAGTGTCACTTTCGGATCCTTAAGTGTAACCTCAGGACGCGACGGACCGGCTGTAAGAATTGCCTTTCTCGCACCGCCGTCGTAAAACAACTTGTCGGCATATACAAACAAAGTGTCGCCCTGACGCATCTCCACATGTCCGAAAGCATCAAGCGAATTGCGTTCCGGGAAATAATAGGCGGAATCGCAATACATCCACATTCCTCCCTGACGGAACACTACGCTTCCTTTTACAATCTGCTTCTCTTCATAATCCATCGGCGGACGGAAAAGAGAGTCGGCATTTTCCAGAAAGACTTTGTCTTCCTGATAACGATTCACATCAGGAATAGTTGGTTTTATCGGTTGTGTTGGAGTCGGGCGATTGAAAGACTCCTTCTTCTCCTCTTTTTTTCGCTGTTGGGCATAGAGGGAGTCCATAACAGAGATTCCTCCCAGCAGCATGATAGCCGCCAGGAGAAACACTATAAGTTTTGGAGTCTTAGATATCATCACTTAATCCATCCGTCATATTGGAAATCACAGTTCTGCCAACCGTCTGCGATCTTCACATATGTATCTTTGATCTTCTTTTCAACCCATTCCTTCAGAATCTCATTCTTACGTTGTGCCTCATACATCTGCTTGATCATATTGTAGTCATCAGAAAGGTTGGCTTTGTGACCGGGCACCCGATTCGTAAGCTTTACAATCGCCACAATATCTTTATTTCTCTTCGTATCTTTCATTATGAAGGCTTCGGAGATGTCTCCAGGTTGCATGAGCTCTACCCTACGTGCAACTTCCGGTGGAAGGTCCTGCATCTCGAAACGAGGGCTGCCGGACATCTGGTTGACCATGATACCCTTGTTATTCTTCGTATCCTTATCTTGCGACACAAATCTTGCAGCTTCTTCAAACGGGAATTTACCTGCCACAATCTCCTTCCGTAGAGAATCAAGACGCACTGTAGCTTCTTTCAGGTCTTTCTCACTTACTTTCGGAGTCAGGATTATATGACGCACATTCACCTGGTCGCCACGTTTGTCGATAAGCTGGATGATGTGATAACCATATTCTGTTTCAACTATTCTTGATACCTTCTTGGGATCATTGAGATTGAAAGCGACATTGGCAAATTCGGGGACCCATGCCGAGCGTGGCTGATAGCCAAGCTCACCACCCTGCATTGCTGAGCCGTCTTCGCTATACATAATCGCAAGCGTTGAAAATTCCGATTCACCTCGGTTCACACGATCAGCATAATCACGCAGACGAGCCTTGACGTCCTCAATTTCCTGCGCCGGTATCACCGGATTAATCGAAATTATCTGAGCCTCAACCTGCATGGGCACATAAGGAATCGAGTCTTCGGGAAGTGTTGAAAAATATTTCCTAACATCGTTGGGAGTGGCTTTCACATCCTTTGTCAGATTATTCTGAACTTGTTCAATTATGTAATTGTTACGCATCACTTCCAGAAGCTGCTCACGAAGCTGAGCAAACGGTTTGCGAAAATATTCCTCAACTTTCTCTCTCGAACCAAGACCGTTGATGAAGTCGCCCATACGCTTGTCTACCGAACTTTGCACCTGTCCTTCGGGAGCTTCCACTGTATCTAATTTTGCCTGATGCAAATATAATTTTTCTACTGCTATTCTTTCAGGTATGACACAATACGGATCACCTACGATCGGAGTCCTTTCAGATCTCATCTGCGCGTATTGATCTTCAATTTCTGAGCGGAAAATAGGCTCATCTCCCACAATCCATGCAACCTCATCCACAACATTGCGTTTTACAGGGGCTGCAATGGCACATAATGCCACACAAGCCGCTGCTGGTATCATCACATTTCTTAATTTCATATCTTAGGTTCTTTTTTATTCTTGTTATTGTTGTCGGAAGCAGAGGTTTTCATCCTGCGTTTCACAGGATCATAAAGTCCCGGCTTCAGTTTACCATCTTCTATCCCTTTTGCATAAAGCGAAGATAACAATCTGATTCGATAGTCACTCTTCTTCTCTCTGTCAATCATATCCATAATACGCGAAGACGCATATTCATAGGGCATTATACTCCCCGTGGGAAGATAATCGAAGATGTGAAGAAAATAGGTGGATCCGCCATAACTTGTCTCAAAATCTTTCGTGGAGCCAAGGAAAGCATCGGCATCGTAAAACCGATAAGGGATCTGCTCTGCCATCTCATTCCAGTCAATCCAATTGTCTTTGAAATATTCATATTGAGATGCCTGACGTAATCCATACTTTTCAATGTTGTCGATAGATGATGGTGTTGCAGAAGCCATCCACCGTCTTATAT
>DAWBVG010000201.1:0-11461 GCA_052279865.1 Muribaculaceae bacterium | reverse complement strand
CTGTATCTGGGGAGTCCGCGAACTTTCCTATGTCTCCAGGTTCACGCGCCTTCTTTTCATCCTCTCCTCTATAGCCGCGCTCGCCACCTCCCTCGCTTCCCTCATCATCTACATCAATATGGAATGAATAATATGAATTGGCTTACTTTAATTAATTCTATTACCCTTTCAAACTCTTGTATAAAAAAGTAAATAATTATTATATTGACACTTACATCTTTATATCGAAACTTCATGTTATACTCCTAATTCTATCTGGTTTTGCACGAGCTTATAATATGCTCCACGTATACCAATGAGATAATCATGTGTGCCACTTTCAACAATTTTTCCTTTATCAAGTACAATAATCTTATTCGCATTTCTTACTGTTGATAGTCTATGAGCCACAATAACCACCGTCTTCCCTTTATAATAAGATGATAAGTTATTCACAATATCTTTCTCATTGTTAGCATCAAGAGAATTTGTAGCTTCATCTAAAAATATAAAATCTGGATTTTTATAAATGGCTCTCGCTATTAATATACGTTGTCGTTGCCCAAGACTTAATCCAATTCCATCAGATCCAATTTTAGTATCATACTTAAGTGGTAATGATTCGACAAATTCATCTATACATGCAATTTTAGCCGCCTCCTTGACTTTGGCATAATTAATATCTCCGTCACCAACTGCAATATTGCGAGATATCGATTCTGAAAAAATAACACCTTCTTGCATAACCACTCCACAACGGCCTCTCCACCATTCAAGATCATATAAATTTTGTTTTATTCCACTAATCTTTATAGCACCAGTTAAAGGAGGATAATAGCCAAGCAATAACTTCATTAATGTTGTTTTCCCACTTCCAGATGTACCGACAATTGCTGTAATCTTACTATCTTCAATCTCCAGACTTATGTTATCAAGAATTTTATTAGAAGAATGAATATCATATTTGAAAGTTAAATTACTTATTTCTATATTTTTTACTCCTGATTGGAATTCCTTTAGAAGTCGACAAGAGATCTGTTCATTTTCTTTATTATGTATCTCATTGATTCTATCCAAAGATATTTTTACATCTTGTAACGAATATATTAAGCCAACCAACTGATTTATTGGACCATTCAGCTGTCCTATTATAAATTGGACAGCCAACATTCCACCCAATGTCATTTCATTATTTATTACAGCAGTAGCAGTAAGTAGAGTTATAAATATATTTTTAATCTCATTTATAAAAACGCTACCTGCTTCTTGCTTTTGTTGCAATTTTAATCGTTTTAACCTTGTTTCTAACAAAGCTGTTTGAGATTCCTCCCACTCGGATCTCCGCCGATTCTCACAACGTTGAAGCTTTATTTCCTGCATTGAGGTTATAAATCTATATACCAAATTATTATTATGAGCTTCCTTCTCAAACACTTCGTAATCAAGACTTTTACGATGACCCAAGAATAAGATCACCCAAAATCCATATATTAAACTGCCAATAATAAAAACTAAAAATACAGACAAATCATATATACAAAGCACAAAACCAAGTACTATAAACGTAAGAAACATAAAAATCAGGCTTAAAACTTCTTCAGTCAGAAATGATTGTATTCGATCGTGATCATTCACTCGTTGTAACAAATCTCCTATAAGTTTTGTATCAAAGTAGGACATCGGTAATTTTAAGAGTTTTATAAAAAAATCCTTAACCAAAGATATATTTATTTTATTGGAAATTTTTAAAAGCACCCATCTACGTATAAAATCTGCACAAGTACGACCAATAACAACCATAAGTTCTCCGAGCATGATTAACCATATAAATCCAATATTCTTGTTATTGATACCAACATCAACAACCCATTGAGTTAAAAATGGTAATAGCAATTGAAAGAAAGATCCTATAAGAAGCCCTATTGCAATAATTGTGAATTGCTTTTTATATTGTTTCATATACTTAAATATAAAACTTAAGCTTCGGTGAGAAAATACCTCTCTTACATCCTTATTAAAGAAAAAGGGGGTAGGTTCAAAAAATAGAGCAATTCCTTTTTTGATAGAGTCGTCCTGAGATGATACTCCTAACCAGTTTCTTTCAAAATCTTTTTTGTTGTATACCATACGACCTTTAGATGGATCTGCAATATAGAATTTACGAGTATCTTTTACATCCGTTTGCTTACCCGATATTTTATATAAAACCACAAAATGATTCTGATTCCAATGGAGAACACACGGCAAAGGAGATTCTGCAAGACAATTAATATCAATTTTACCTGCGGCAGTTTCAATTCCCAATTCGTCACATAGATCTACCATCCCACGTAAAGAAACCCCTTCAGCAGAAGGGGTTAAATATTGGTTTAGAGTTTCAAATGAATAATGTCTCCCGAAATGGCGGCATACCATTGATATGCACGCAACTCCACATTGCATGGAATCACGTTGCCGATCAATTTTGAAACGAGCCATGTTTTATGAATTTTTATTGATATTGAAAACTATATGCAATTATTCACGTTTGAGGACTCCGGTCTCGGCAGGTGAACCGGTATAGACATCTTCATAATTATTGTGACGCTTACCAAAATTGAAATAATAATTTATTTCAATCGCAAGCTTATTTGCAAATGCTTTGGAATATAAATTTCTATTCATATGCACTAAAGCTTCCTTTACCGTCCATTCTTTCGTATGTGAATGTTTCATAAAGGGTGAGCTCCAGCTTATTCCAACACTTACATTCTCCGTAGGACGGAAATATCCATAAATACCCCATACAAACGGACGTGTTACAGTTGATGTGCCTGAAAATTTCTCACTTTGGAACTGCACATTCCCTCCGAAATTCCATTTATTTAAATTCACTGCCGAACTGATGGAATAAAATGTATCATCGCCATGATATGTGTAAATATTATTTTCTCCCCAAATCCTACCCCATCTTACAGTTCCTCTTACCGACCAGATTCTCTTACCCAAAGGAAAAACCGTAATATAGAATGAAGTATTGAATGATTGGTATTTCTTTTGATTCACCAGTGTCTCGAGTATGTATCTGTCTGAATATTCAAAGAAAGTGCCTATATATTTTGGCGACGAGAAGAATGATGCACCGACAGCCGCTTCCACATATCGGTTGTTATATGAGCCATTGAACATGACTTTATGAGCACTGAAATTCTCCAAATCCGGATTTCCCTGATACACGTAATAATTATCACGCCATTGCGGAGTGGCAGTCCGTTGGGCAAGCGATGGACCATCCATCCCGAAATTATAACCGACATCAAATCTAAACGGACGAGAGGGATAATAGTATATTTTTGCGTTAACCACAGGAGATGTCTTTCTATCTTTGGCATCCAATGTCTTTATAAATGTCTCATTATGCACCATGCCTGCAAGTGCGTAAAAATAGAATTTCTGATACCTTGCGAAATATGTTGCATAAACGTTCAGCCAATTTGTCCTTAAGTAAGAATCCGAAGGCGAATCAAGCTCTTTGTACGTGCGATGTGAGTCCTGTACGCTTAAAGACACGCGTCCCCATGTTCTCTCGCCTGAGACATAATCAACTCTGCCAAATATGGAATTTGTGCGTTGGCGTATGGATGTCTCAGCCCCAAACACAGGCGTTACGCCGTCGGATGTAGTTTCTTCATATGAATTGAAATTTTTACCTTCGTTTCCTGACCATGAGAATGCAGTATAAACATAACCGTTTTTCCCCTCCATACCCAGATATTTCCGGAAGCTTGCCGCAGCCGTAAGCCTTTGATTCGGATTATGATACAATGAAAGAGCGGAATAACGGCTGCCATCAGGCATTACAACATTCTGTGAAATACTCCCGTTGACACGATTGATTTCACCACTCAATGAGACATTAACAAGATAGTCATTGGCAAGACCATTCTGAAATGCGATAACCGCAGAATTTTCATTGACATGAGACTTCCCTCCTTCTCCTGTTTTTGTCTTAATATAATTAATTCCGTCAAAATTGTATGACAATGTTTCATCATTATTCTCGCCCCACATACGCCTATAATCGTTATTTACATTCACAGAAAAGCGCGAACGCTTATAATTATAATAAAATGACGCATTGTTGTCTCCCCACACTTGGGTAACGGCATTACTTGTCTGAAGCGAGCCATTTCCACCTGTAATATTCTCTTTAAGGATAATGTCAATAGCGGCATTAATATTCTTACCTACGAATTCTTGTGGCGGCATGGTATATAAATTCACCTTTGCAATATCATCTTTGGAGAGGGATGCAACTTCTTCTTCAGTAGCAGGAATACCATTTATCATGAGACCTACACCCCCTTGCCCCTTATACTTCAATTCACCCTTAGGTTGAGCCGATACAAATGGAATTTCATTTAATACATCCAGAGGATTCTGATATTTCTTCATCGCTTTCCTGGAAATTATATAGCTATCATGTGTAAGAAAGCGCTGTGCAGCCTCTGCTGTCACAACAAATTCTCCAAGTTGTCGCACAGGTTTAAGGAAAAAATATCCATCCTTGTCACCTCTAACATCAGCTCTTAAGATTTCATAATCAGGATGAGCGAAAACAATAAATCCCACCTCCTCGCCATATTCAAATTCGCCTGAGTTACCGGATGATGCAGATCCGATTGAGTCATTCTGGGCATTATAAAATATGATATCAACTCCAGTCACGGGATTTTCATCCGGATCGACCGTCTTTCCTTCATACGCGGAGAGCGACACCTCACCCACCATCAGCAGCAAAATGATCAAAAGAATCTTTCTCATAAGCACCATGTTTCTTAATACTATGTGTGTATATTTACACCTTTATATTTATTATCCATTAATTATTGACATACAACACTTTATTAGAAAGAATCCCAATAATCTAAAGAATTATTGTAGACAATAATAATTTAATTCTATTGTCTACAATCAGTCTAAAAGACTAATTATTTCTTCATAAGATTATTCTTATGGATGAAATGGGTCTGGATTATCAGGAACCTGAGGTGTTGGGTTGGATGATAATGCTCCTGAAGAACAAGAACATGATCCCGCAGACAAAGCCCCAGATTTACACTCGCATTTACCTCCAGAAGAAGCACTCATCGCACCTCCTGCTGAACAGAAACAGACTTCGCCTGTTCCGCCCTTGACCTCTTCCATTTCCTGAAGAAGCATAGTTTCTAAGTTTTCAATTCTCATATTCTATACATTTAGAACATTTTCTTTTCCGGTTTTTATAATATATAATCCATATCTTGAGATAATGGGCAACGTGGATCTGGATCAAATACTCTCAATCCGGTCTTACAAATATCAGAATAGCAAACACGTTTCCCATACTCTTTTCTACACTCTCCAAAATCTTTACAATTCCTACAAGGGGAATCACTAGGGAATTTTTCTTGATCTGGATTATAAAAATTTAAAGCTTTTTCTGAATTCCAAATATCTCTTATGGTATTGTTTTTTACATCTCCCAATATGTAAGCTGGATCTTGATATATCATCTCGCAGATGGTACATTTCCCATTCGCTAAAATGGAAATTGCAGTAACATTCGCTAGACAAATTTGATTACGACAAACAAAATCGCCTGTTGTTGAACACGTTTTTAGATTATAACCATTTTCATTTATTTTAGAGGTTGAAACAGGAAATTTAAGATTACGATTTCTTGAAAAATTAAATGCCCATTTGAGATCCTCATTATCCGGAGCTATATCTTTGTATATTTCTTTTTTGTAGCCCGAAAAAAAAGCTGGAGTAATATCCCAAGATTTAACACATTTATGCTTTGAAAGAAATTCATACAATCCTTTCATGTACTCCTCTGAACCATTTAGTTTTGTGACAACAGTTCTAACCTGCACGTCTATGCCATTCTTTGAACAAAGATTAAACATTCTTTCAACATTACAAAGGTAATTTACTCCTCCCTTTACCATCTTTTCAGATATAATAGGATCGATTGTATCAAGAGAAAATTGTATTTCCTTAAAACCTAAATTTACAAGATATTTTATCTCTGCGTCCTTTAATGGTGTTTTTGTAGAAATAAAATGATTATATCCATAACTAATGATTTTTTTCATCAGAATCGGCCAATCCGACCGCATCATTAAATCTCCACCGGTTAATGTAACATTTACTACTCCTTCATTATGCCAATCATCAAGAAGTGAAAGTATTTCATCAGTTGAGAGTATTTCTTTTATGCTGCGATCGGCGTAACAATAGATACAATCAGTACAACAAGCAGTTGTGGTCATTAAATTTACACTAAATGGGATATCGGGTCTTTTACAAATAAACTCGTCATTTGCTGAAAAATCCGGTACCGTTTTGAATGTGCGACTTTCAGGTTGATTAGATATTTTCACCAATCCTATCGGCAATACAATACTATAATTGTCGTTTATTTCAAATTTTTGTGATTCCTTACATTCCAATAGTTGAGTAATAAATTTTTTTATTGCATATGGTGCCACGCCAAGCTCTTTGGCAATCTTTTCATAACATTCGGGTATAGGATATAAACCAATATTAGCAAAGATATAACCCATAAACGGAGGAATTTGCAATGTGTCAAAAGACATTTTTGACACATTAGCGGCCTTATTTATTCGTACCAAATAAGAACATTTCTTTTCATTTCTAATAACACATTCCTCTGAAAGAACTATATATGACATACCTGGTACCACTTCCTAATATATTATTCGTTTATTACTCTATTTGGCATTTTAAATAATTCAATATAATATCAAATTATATCGTATACTATATGCAATTATTTTACCTTATTTGCAAAATTACATAATTATTGTAAATAAAAAAATAATTGCATGAAAATCTTATCTCTTTACAGATATTTTACACATTATGGCTATTTTTTGTGTGAATTTGATTTTACATCACACAATCAAGATATTTAATGTAGTCCCACAAATTTTAATTCAAATTGGTTCGCCACGTGTCAAGAATCGTGATGGAAGTGGGTGTAGACGGCGATGGCTTTGGATCTGCCGATGAGGGCGGAGATGTCGTCGAGGGTGGCTTCTTTGAGGCGTTTGATGCTCTTGAATTCTTTCATCAGTGTGGCGGATGTTGACGCTCCGATTCCCTTTATCGAATCCAATTCGCTGACAGTCTGTGATTTGCTTCGACGGTTGCGGTGATGTGTGATACCGAAGCGGTGCGCCTCATCGCGCAATGCCTGTATCACTCTGAGACTCTGCGACTTCTTGTCGATATAGAGCGGTAGCGAATCACCGGGGAAATAAATCTCTTCAAGTCGCTTGGCAATGCCTACCAATGCAACTTCTCCACGGATTCCCATCTCGTCGAACGCCTCAACAGCAGCGCTCAACTGACCTTTTCCTCCGTCCACAACCACCAACTGAGGCAACGACTCTCCTTCTGCCATCATACGCGTGTAACGACGATGCAACACCTCTTTCATCGAAGCAAAGTCGTTGGCTCCAATCACGGTCTTTATGTTGAAATGGCGATAGTCGCGACGCGCCGGTTTACCGTTGCGGAAAACCACACAACTTGCCACAGGATTCGTGCCTTGGATATTCGAATTATCGAAACATTCAATATGCCTCGGCTCAACCTCGAGCCGGAAATCGCTCTTCATTTGAGCCATCAGCTTCTCCACACCACGCTCGGGATTCAGCTTCTCAGCCTGTTTCTCCACATCGTGCATATATTGCGTGGCATTCTTGATTCCGACATCAAGAACTTTCTTTTTCTCCCCTCTCGTCGGCACTACAAATTTCACACCTTCAAATTCCACATCAGGCGTGAACGGCACAATCACTTCCCTGAAATCACGATCAAACCTTTCGGTAATCTCCGCTATAGCCATCGAAAGAATTTCCTCCCGCGAAATATCCGTTTTCTGCCGACGGTATTCAAGATTGAGACTTTGCGTCACGGCGCCACGGTTAAGATGCATGAAATTGACGAATGCACGGTCTTCATTCTCTACATAGGCGAACATATCCGCCTCTCCTTGCGAAGCCTCGCCAATCACACTCTTTGCGTTGTATTTCTTGACAGCCTCATATTTCTCTTTTACAATTTGAGCTTCCTCAAATTTCCATTCCTCGCTGAGTTTCGACATCTCATCCTTGAGCACACGTTCAAGCTCCACAGTCTCGCCATTCAGTATCTGACGCACCCTTGCTATATATTTTCCATACCCTTCCGGACTCACAAGTCCGCGACACGGACCAAGGCATTTATGGATGTGATAATCGAGACAGAGGGAATATTTATTTCGCGCTATACCCTTCTCCTCAAGGGCATGTCGGCAACTGCGCAAAGGATACACCTCTCGTATCAGCTGAAGCACCACCTTTGCGGCAGCCTGGTTCGCATAAGGTCCATAATAACGACCGTGGATCCCTTTCTCGCGAGTCATGAAAACACGAGGATACAGCTCCTTTGTAACCACAATCCAAGGATAGGATTTATCATCCTTCAGCAAGACGTTATAGCGCGGCTGATACTCTTTGATCATTGCGTTTTCGAGATGCAGCGCATCCTCTTCGGTAGGCACCACGATGAAACGCATATCCACGATATTGCGCACAAGCAGATTGGTACGTGTCACGTCATGCCGGCGGTTGAAATAGGAGGATACGCGTCGCTTCAGACGTTTCGCCTTTCCTACATATATAACCTTACCCGTCCGGTCGAGATACATATACACTCCCGGCAAATCGGGAAGATTAAGTATCTTCTCGCGCAACTGATTTCCGGGACGATTATTGTATATATCCTCTTTTGTGCGGTCCGGTTTGATTTCTATATCGAATCCTCCGAATTCATCGATGTTTCTTCCTGTTCCTGCAAGCAGGTTCTTTATTTCCTTATCTCGCGTTGCAACATCCTTCAATTCATTTTTTTCGATGGATTCGGGCGAATCATCTGAATCTGTCATATCAGAAAAAAATCTCTCATTTCGGGATTCAATATTCCCGATTTCATCGAATTTTTCCATATCGTGCTTTTCTTCCTTGTCGCTATTTTTATTCGAATTCATCGCTATAATTTTTATGAAAGATGGTGAGAGATTTTTTGCCTTATGGCATTTTTGAATTATAAAAGCTGTTTATTTTATATCAAACAACCTCATGTTCGAATTCATCGGACATGAGGCTGTCTTTTTAAGATTGCTCCTCAATTAATATTTCAGAAGAGATGTAACTTCGCAATCTGAAGGAAGCGCATCACGCCCGTTAAGCGCGGTGAGCTCGACGATGAAGTTGATGTAAACTTTCTTCGGATTCATCGATTTTACGAGGTCATAGCAAGCACGCATTGTGCCACCCGTTGCGAGAAGATCATCATGGAGCACAACCACATCATTTTCATTGATTGCATCGCTGTGCATCTCGATTGTATCGACGCCATACTCTTTTGCGTATGCTTTCTTGATAGTCACGGCAGGCAGTTTTCCAGGTTTACGCGCAGGCACAAAACCGCATCCGAGCTCATACGCCATTATGGATCCGCCGATGAAACCGCGGGATTCAATACCCACAACTTTTGTCACACCCTTGTCGCGATAAAGATCGGCAAGAGCTTTTCCTGTTACGTGAAGTGCTTCTCCATTCTTGATCATTGTGGTCAGATCGCGGAAAAGGATTCCTTTTGAGGGAAAATCAGGCACATCGCGAATGATAGTTTTTAATTCTTCAATTTCCATCATATTATTAAATTTTGAATTGTTGTTTTATCTGTTGGATTTGTTCCACGTGGAACAAATCACGGTGGAAAGACTCATATTAAGGGGATTATAAATAATATCCATATTCGGGGATTATCGATTCAGGAGGAGGAGCAGGACGTTTATATCGGCGGGGGAGATGCCCGGAATGCGTGACGCCTGCCCTATCGTTGCCGGGCGCTGACGCGCAAGCTTCTGCCGGGCTTCCGTCGAAATCGCAGTTATCTCTTCAAAATTCATCGAGTCCGGAATCTTCACATATTCGAGACGCGTCTGCTTCTCCGCAAGTTCGCGCTCACGCAGAATATAGCCTCCATATTTTATAAGTATCTCGGCTGCCTCGACAATCTCTTCTCTTCTTCCCTCTTCAATCTTTTCAATCTCCTTACGCAATCTTGACAAGGCACCGGCAAGCGTCATAATCGAAAGCTGCGGACGCTTAACCAACTCCACAAGGCGTAATGAAGCCGTCAAGGGTGTCGTGCCACGCTCCTGAAGGAATGCATTCATCTCATCCGTGCCTTTCACAAGATAATTTTCGCAGAAAGCAATCAGAGAATCGCGTTGATGACGTTTCCTTTCCATGGCATCATATCGTTCTTGCGTTGCAAGTCCGATTTCATAACCAAGGGGCGTCAGACGCATGTCGGCATCATCCTGACGAAGCAGAATACGATATTCGGCACGGGAGGTAAACATACGGTATGGCTCATCCACGCCTTTTGTGACAAGATCATCTATCAGCACGCCGATATATGCCTGTTCCCTACCAAGAACAATACCATCTTCTCCCCGACTTCGCCTTGCAGCATTAATGCCAGCCATCAGACCCTGCGCAGCGGCTTCCTCATAGCCTGTAGTGCCATTCACCTGACCGGCAAAATACAATCCTCCAACCAAACGAGTCTGCAAATCATGCGTCAACTGCGTAGGATCAAAAAAATCATATTCTATTGCATAACCAGGACGATAGAACTGCACCTCCGCAAGAGCGGGCACACATTGCAAAGCATCCATCTGAACCTTCCAGGGCAATGAACTTGAGAAACCGTTGATATAATATTCTTCGGTTGTTTCACCCTCCGGTTCAAGGAAAAGCTGGTGGCTATCCTTGTCGGCAAAAGTCACAATCTTTGTCTCAATACTCGGACAATAGCGAGGTCCGATACTACGGATCTGACCATTGTAAAGCGGGGAATCCGCAAGGTTATCATTAAGAATTTTATGCACATCCGGATTGGTGTGCACTATCCAGCAGGAACGATTTTCGAGCACTCTTTTAGATTCAGGCATAAAGGAGAATTTATGAAAATCGCCAACATCTCCCGGCTGTTCCTCAGCAAGATCGAAACGGATTGTCCTGCCGTCGATTCGTGCCGGTGTACCCGTTTTCATCCGGTCGGCTTTGAAACCTATCGATACCAACTGCTCGGTGAGCCCCTTTGCTGAATCTTCCGAAATGCGTCCTCCCTCAATCTGAGTAGGACCAAAATGCATAAGCCCATTCAGGAAAGTTCCGGCTGTCAGCACAACCTGACGTGCATGAAATTCCACTCCCAAGGCAGTTTTTACACCGGCAATTTCAAGAGATTTGCCAGTTTCACCAGCATCCGTGTTGAATATAAATTCATTAACAGTATCCTGAAATATTGAAAGGTTAGGAGTTGCATCAAGAACCTCTCTCCACGCATCGATATATTTGGCGCGATCGCT
>DAWBVG010000200.1:0-3808 GCA_052279865.1 Muribaculaceae bacterium | reverse complement strand
CTATAAAGAAGTTCAACACAGAACCGCAAGGGGTACAATTCACATTTGAGTATTGTCCGAACAAGGGTTCCGCAGCCGGTTATGATGCAGTCCGAGTGGTTGTAGTTGTGAAAAACGGCAATGATGTCAAGACTTATCCGGACGGGGGCTTTGATCTTCAGACAGACCTGCCACGCGGATCAGACGGAAATAACTATTCTCTCCCATTGAGCTGGCACACTACAACAATAGACCTGACCGGAGCTACCCTCAAAGAAGATACCGAAATCTCGCTTCGACAAATCGATTCTCAGTTCTATGATGCTTCCGGCAATGCAGGCAAAGCTACGGGTATATATCGTTTCTGGTTCCGCAACATCAAGATTTTTAAAGAAAACCAACAATAACTATTATGAGAATAACTTTTTTATCAGTAGCGGCAGTTGCCTTCTCTCTTTTGGCAAATGCACAGCAGACAGTCTATTTTGATGGAGATTTCACCAAGTTCTGTCCTCAGTTTCTCACATGGGAACGTTCTAATGAAACTGTAAACGGACAAAGTCTTGACGGTGTAGGCACAGATAACGAGAATACGGACCTCCCAGGCATAGGCACCCCCAAACTGAAGGATATAACGGGAGAAGCCTCCGATGCAAGCATCTCTCCGCTGACTCTTCTTCAGGATGCAGGCTGGTCTTTGAATACTAATATCAGTTTTCAGAGAACTGACAACAACATTTATCTGAAAATGTCGGTAACCAATAAGCAGGGATTTGTAACCACTCCCCCTCTTTCAGAACTGGGAGAAGGAAAGGAGGGGGTGCATTTGTCATATGAATGGTGCCCTTGGAAAGAATCCGAAAATGTTAAGACAGAAGCAAATAAAGGTAAGTTTGATGTAACACAGCTTGTTGTCATCGTTGAGAACGGGGATAATGAACAACAGTTCGTTCAAACCGGTCATGACTTTCAGCAACACGACAAACTGAAATGGATTCCTGTAGACATTGATCTCAGTGGGGTAACTATGGATAAAAACACTCGTATAACAATCCGTAATATTGACTCCCAATATGGAGAAAATGGTGCTCAGACAGGCGTTTACAGATACTTTATAAAGAACCTTAAGGTATATGGCAATAATTCAACTGCCGTATCTGAATTATCTTCAGAAAAATATTCAAAAACTGAATATTTTAACCTTCAGGGCATGAAAGTTGAGAATCCTTCTCAGGGTCTCTACATCAAAGTGACCGATAGCAAAACCGAGAAAGTTTTCATTAAGTAAGCAGTCGGATTTTAGTTATGTTATGGAGTTGTCAGCCTATGCGATTGATGATCTCGCATGGGCTGACAATATTTTTATTTAAACCTATGCAAATGAAATCAATATTTATTTTAGCCGGTTGCATTGTAATGATGGGGAGTGCAGGTAAGGCACAAAATCCTCAAAATGTAGTTGTGCCGGACTATTCCGGTTATATCCTGACTCCGAAGCCGGGTCCTGAGCCGCGTATCAACGGAGCAAAAATATTTGGCGTGCGTCCCGGCTCGCAATTCCTCTTTTCTATCGCGGCTACCGGTGAGCGTCCGATGACGTTCGCAGCCAAGAATCTTCCTGCCGGTCTAAAGCTCGATTCAAAAACCGGACGCATCTCGGGACGAGTTGCAGAGAAGGGGGAATATGTTGTGGAACTCTCTGCCCGCAACGCTCATGGCGCGACCAAGCGCAACCTGAAGATCGTTGTGGGTGACCGCATCGCCCTCACCCCTCCGATGGGTTGGAACTCCTGGAACTGCTGGGGACGCGATGTAACGCAGGAACAGGTGCTATCTTCGGCACGCGCTATGCACGACAAAGGACTCGTAAACCATGGCTGGACCTACATCAACATCGATGACGGCTGGCAGGGGAAACGTGGAGGGAAATACAACGCAATCATGCCGAATACTAAATTTCCCGACATGGCTGCCCTCACAAAGGAGGTACATGACCTTGGTCTCAAACTCGGAATCTATTCCTCTCCGTGGGTTGGGACATATGCCGCCCATATCGGCAGTTATGCAGACACTCCTGATGGCAATTACAGCTGGATAATGGATGGTAATTATAACGAAAACTACCGCTACACCCTCCCCACCGGCGACTACTATAAATATCGGCAGGAACAATATAGACTTGGCAAGTATTCATTCGTAACAAATGATGCTAAACAATGGGCTGAATGGAAGGTCGACTATCTGAAATATGACTGGAAGCCCAATGATGTGGAGCATATCAAAGAGATGTATGATGCACTGCGTGCCACAGACCGCGATATAGTCTACAGTCTTTCCAATAGTGCTCCACTCTGTGATGCACCTGCCCTTGCGAAGTATTCGGATTGCTGGCGCACTACCGGCGACATCCGCGACACATGGGAGAACTTCAGCAAGATCGGTTTCAACCAAAGCCGCTGGGCTCCCTGGAGCGGACCGGGACACTGGCCCGACGCCGACATGCTTGTTGTTGGGCTTGTGGGCTGGGGTCCGAAACTGCATTACACAAAACTGACACCCGACGAGCAATACACTCACATGACCTTATGGAGCCTCTTCGCCTCTCCGCTTCTTATCGGATGCGACCTTGCGCGTCTTGATGATTTCACGCTGTCGTTGCTCACCAATGATGAGGTGATTGATGTTAACCAGGATCCATTGGGTGTTCATGGCGCACCTATTTTCGAGACGGCAGAGGAAGCTGTTTATGTGAAGCAGCTTGAAGACGGCTCAATGGCTGCAGGACTTTTCAACAAGACCCTCCAGCCCCGCGACATCACCATCAATCTCAAACAGCTCGGTTTCTACGAAAAGAAAACGATTCGCGATCTCTGGCGACAGAAAGACATCGCCCAAACCGATTCCAAACATACCTCCACGGTCAATCCCCACGGAGCCGTGATGCTCCGCATCTACTAAGCAGTCTATCAAAAAACTTAAGACATGGTATAAAAAATTTTAAGCCGAAAGATTGTTTTAGGTCATACGAATTTGATTCATGATACACTATTAATCCGAAACAGCCGGAAGTCGCGAGACTCCCGGCTGCTTTCATCTACAAGCAACAGCTTCAAATTTCATTTTTAGTCACTACATTCCATCCTTTAAATAAATCCGCGTTTATCGGGCTGCGCCCGATAAAGTAAGAAGTAAAAGGGAACAGGTAAAAAGGAAGAATTGGCATGACTCTAACGTGAGCGTCAAGTCGTAGCTGCGGTTGCTCGCAACTGCAGCCTCGCGGCAAGGAAGTGGAATTTATTCCTTTGTTTGTGCTGCAGTTGCAAGCAACAGCAGCTACGATTTGAGACACCCTTCGCAACCCGTCTTGTGACACGCCAATTCATCCCTTTTCCCTTCTACCTCTTACCTTTTCCCTTCCCCGGTATCTAAAACAGAAAAAGCCACGGCGGAAATGCCGTGGCTTTTTCTGTTTTAGATACCGGGATGAACTATTTCTTGTAGAGGCGATGGGTCTCGGTCTTGTCATCAGCGGAAACGCGGAGCATATAAACTCCTGCGGGATTTCCACCCATTCCAAGACGAAGTTCCATTCCTGTAGTAGCATCGACAACGTCGCTGCCTACAAGTTTACCGGCTGCGTCATAAACCTCTATAGTGAGACGTGCCTGACAATTCGCTGTCATTAGCAGATCATCCTTAACAGGATTCTCTTTGACCGTGACAAGTTAAAAGCTTGTCACGGTAAAAGAGAATCGTGTTAAGGATGATGTGCGAATGTCAGCGGATTGTCAGGCAAGTCTCACTATAGAGGTTTATGACGCAGCCGGTG
>DAWBVG010000199.1:0-13597 GCA_052279865.1 Muribaculaceae bacterium | reverse complement strand
CAGTAATCCGGCGCGATGATAGCTTATCTGGGCACACGGTGCTCCGTCTATATAAACATTCCTACTCAAATCATTGGGAGATATGAGCTTCTGAATGCCATTGAGATAATCTCTTTCCCTCTCTTTGACATTGTGTATGCCCAGACGTCGTGCAAACAGGCTCGCCGTTGTATGATTTTCCAAACCTAAATAATGTCGTTTAGGAAGGCTGTTGTGCCAATACAGAGGTCTTGGATTATTTGACGCCGCATTTGTGGCAATGATATCAAACATCACAAGTTTCCTGAAGTCCAGACTCTTCCCTCCGGCAACGCGCGAAAGGTTTTGGAGAGGATAGGCAATTGAATCGTTTTTATCTATTTTCAACCATACATACTTGTGTGCAATCTCTTTCCTCTCCGAAGTTGCAAGTTCTCGCAGCATCGCGCGCGGAGACACTGCTGAATCCGAAGCATTCCATGCTATTTTAGGGAATTGGAGAGATCCGTAAATCACATCCTCCCTTGTCAATGTGGTGTTGACACCGTCTGCACCATCCCAATCCTGCATTAAAGAAGCGAAATATTTAGGCACGGAGAGATAAGCCAGATTGATGACCCTCACATCCTTTCTGATTCCTTCTACTTCCTGGGCATACCACAACGGGAAAGTGGCATTATCGCCATCTACAAATATTATTGCATCCGGTTCCAGCGAATTCAGCACATTGGCGGTAATGTGCGAAGCAGCATATCGTCCGGAACGATCATGGTCATCGTAATTTTCAACCAACATCCACACTACAGTGAATATCGGTATCACGGAGACTATTGGAGCATATTTCCCGGCAAGCCTAAGCAGCCCCAACGCTCCGAATCCAATCCAGATGGCGAATGCGAGATATGAGCCTAAGAAAGAGTAGTCGCGTTCACGTGGTTCTCCCGGAGCCTGGTTCAGATATACCACTATTGCCAGTCCGGTCATTATGAAAAGCATAGCCGTGGCAAGACATGTCTTTCTTCCTCTTTTCCCCCATACCATCAGGAAGATCATACCTCCGATACCTAATAGGAAAGGGAGGAGGAAATAGCTGTTTCTTCCCTTGTTTTCTTTTCCCAGCCATGAAGGGAGCTCATCTTCCGCACCAAGCATGGCATTATCGAGAGGAGTAATACCGGTTATAAAATTGCCGTGTTCTACCTCTCCGGTGGAATGAACATCGTTCTGACGTCCAAGAAAATTCCACAGAAGATAGCGGAAATACATATATCCTGTCTGATATGTCAGCAGCATTTTAAGCGACTGCATGTATGTCGGCCGGTATGATGTTGCGGGAATCCGTTTGCCGTCAGCATTGACTTTATTCACGAAATTTCCGGCTGAATCCAGAGCTTCGCTTATCGGAACTTTTGTCATGGTACTTTCGTCCATTCCCGTCCAATCATAAAAGCACCCCAAGTCTGACGGATCCTGGCTGGTGATGCGGGGAAACCACATATTAAGCTCTGGAGTAGTCACCGGTTTTACGGCATAACTCCTTACCACATATGCATCTCCGTTTTTTTTCATCGCCTTTGAATTGAAAACAGAATCCTCATGTGTCAGCATATTGTAAGGATCCGATATGCGTGCATTTCCTTCTCTCTTTGCGACAATAGGATGGCGTTTTTCCAACACAACGCGCCGATACAAAGGTTTGCCTCCATCCGCAGGATATTCTTCCCTCAGGATGTTCTTGCTATAGGGAGTATGTCCGTATAATAACGGTGCTCCACCATATTGTTCGCGAGCCTGATATGATGCAAAAGAGAAAGGATCACCCGGCAGATTTGAATTAGCGGGAGAAGAAATGTCGCCCCTTATGGGAATTAGCGCGTAAGATGCATATCCGGTGAGGAGCATTGAGAGCATCCACATGCATATGTTCAGTCGCCTTACAGAGAAATTATGTCCCTTTACCAGCAACAGGGATGCGATGGCACTTAATGCAGCTCCGATCGCGAAATGATCTGAAAATATGAAAATGCCGGACAGAAATACTGCCGGGAAGATTGCTGCAGCCAAAAGTCCACGGTTTGTAGATCGCGATGTTGCCGTCAGGGCTGTCAGTAGGCTGACTCCGAGTAATATCACGTATGCCACGACTCCGCTAAGGTAGGGTAACCCCAGGCGGTTGACCCCTATCAATTCACATTCCGCCGCCAAAGCAATCGTAGAAGGCATCACGCCAACAAGAATACATCCAACGACAATAAGTGACAACAGGAACATGATCATGACTTTCCACCATTTGCGGATACCTCTCTTGATACCCCAGATGATGGCTAAAGCCGGGATGCAAAGCAGATTGAGTTGATGCACGCCAAGCGATAATCCGAAGAGATATGCAAGCAGGATAAGGTAGCGGGTAGACATTATCCTGTCGCGGCAGAATGCCCACTTGACCATAATCCACACGCATACCGATGTCATGAATATTGACATCGCATACACCTCAGCCTCGACGGCTGAATACCAGGTAGAGTCGCACCATCCGAACGCCAGGGCTCCGGTAACGGCGGCAACGGAACATTGCAACGTTTGCCAGCGACTCGGTTTGAGGGATTCAATTATCCATCTTGCTGCTGCAAATATTGTTTTGGCAAGAAAGAAACCGGCAAAGGCTGTGAAAAGTCCGCTTGATAGATTTACCAGCAATGCCGCCCATTTCCCGGACGGGGCGAGCATCGTGACAACCCTCTCCACGAGCATCCATGTAGGATTGCCCGGAGGATGACCAACTTCCAGTTTCCATGCCGCTGCAACATATTCCGGACAATCCCAGTAAGAGACGGTCGGAGCTGCCGTGAGCCAATAAGTGACGAGGAGGATAAAGAATACCCCCCACGACACTGTGCGCTCTACCTTGGTGTTCAATGTTTAATGTTTAATGTTAAATGTTAAATGTTTAATGTGGAATGTTGGGTCATGTAATTAAACATTGCACATTCCACATTAAACATTAATTTTTATCTTTCGGCTCTCATCGGATTATTGAGGAAATCTTCATAAGCGAGTGCGATTCCCTCTCTTAATTCTATGCTGTAGGTCCAGCCTAAAGCTGATGCTTTCGACACATCGAGAAGCTTGCGGGGAGTACCGTTCGGTTTGGTCGTGTCCCATTCTATTCTACCCTTATAGCCGATCACGTCTGCAACAAGCTCCGTCAGTTCCTTGATGGAAAGCTCTTTGCCAGTGCCCGCATTTACGGTTTCGTTTCCTGAATAATTGTTCATAAGGAATACGCAAAGGTTCGCGAGATCGTCTACATAGAGGAATTCGCGAAGTGCGGATCCATCTCCCCAGCATGTCACACTTTCTGCCCCGCTTTCTTTTGCCTCATGGAAACGGCGGATAAGAGCCGGAAGCACGTGAGAATGTGTGGGATGGTAGTTGTCGTTCGGACCATAAAGATTGGTTGGCATTACGGAGATATAATCTGTGCCATACTGCCGATTGAGGTATTCGCAATATTTCAGTCCTGAAATCTTTGCAAGCGCATATGCTTCGTTTGTCTTCTCGAGCGATGATGTGAGCAGACATGATTCCGGCATCGGCTGTGGTGCCAGGCGGGGATATATGCATGAAGAGCCCAGGAATTCAAGTTTTTTGCAGCCATTGCGCCAGGCAGCATTTATTACATTCATTTCAAGCATCATATTCTGATACATGAAATCAGCCGGCGCTTTATCGTTAGCCTCTATGCCACCGACTTTTGCAGCGGCAAGGAAAACATATTCCGGTTTTTCGGCGGCAAAAAAGTCATTAACAGCTTTCTGGTTTGTCAGATCCAGTTCGGCATGAGTACGTGTTATAATGTTTTCGTATCCCTGTTTCTTAAGTTCTCTGACAATCGCAGAGCCAACCATTCCACGATGACCGGCTACGTAAATTTTTGAAATTTTATCCATAAGATTCAAATAGGTTTAAAACGTTGTTAACTGCTTTTTGATTTTATTTAACAATTCCTTTTTCAAGATATTCCGCAAGGTTCATACGGACATGTTCTGAGGCACGTTCCGCTGCTACTTTCTTCATGTCTGAGTCTACCATGCGGTTGACAAGCTCCTCAAAAGATGTTTTTGTCGGATCCCATCCCAGGAGCGCCTTTGCTTTCGTAGGATCTCCCCAAAGGTTTACGACATCAGTAGGTCGGTAGAAATCCGGTGATACTTCAACCAATGTGCGTCCTGTTTTTTCATCTATACCCTTCTCGTCCGCACCTTCACCTTCCCAACGCAGATTGATACCAACGCGCGCGAACGCAAGAGTGGCGAATTCGCGTACGGAATGTTGTTTTCCTGTGGCGATCACAAAATCTTCAGGTTTTTCCTGCTGAAGCATAAGCCACATGCATTCAACATAATCGGGAGCATATCCCCAATCGCGTAGTGAAGATAGGTTTCCGAGATAAAGTTTATCTTGTTTCCCTTGTGCTATACGTGCGGCTGCAAGTGTTATTTTTCTTGTTACGAAAGTTTCGCCTCTACGTTCCGATTCATGGTTGAAAAGTATTCCCGAGCAGCAATACATGTTGTATGCATCCCTGTATTCCTTTATGATCCAATAGCCATAAAGCTTGGCAACTGCATAGGGGCTATATGGATGGAATGGAGTATTCTCATTTTGCGGCACTTCTTCCACTTTGCCATAGAGTTCAGAGGTTGATGCCTGATATATGCGGCAAGTGTCGGCGAGTCCAACCTGACGCACGGCTTCAAGAACGCGGAGCACACCGGTAGCATCCGTATTGGCTGTGTATTCCGGCACGTCGAACGATACCTGCACATGGCTCTGAGCGGCGAGATTATATATTTCGTCAGGTTTTACAGTCATGATAACCTTCATCAGGCTCATCGAATCAGCCATATCTGCATAATGCAGGTGAAAATTTGGATTTCCTTCGAGATGAGAGATTCTTTCGCGAAAATCTGTTGAGCTTCGACGAATGGTTCCATGCACGTCATATCCTTTTGAGATAAGGAACTCTGCCAGATAAGATCCATCCTGTCCGGTTACACCGGTTATAAGCGCTTTCTTCATGTCGTATATATTTTATTGAGAGAGTTAATGAAATGTTCCCATGATAGGAGGGTGGTGAATTTTTGATATGCCGCATTCCCCATATTGATCCGGAGTGCGGGATTTTTTACGAGTTTGAGCATTGCATCCGCAAGCTCATTTGCATTGTCAGGCTTTATGAGAAACGCATTGACCCCATCTTCAAGATATTCGCACTGAGCGCCGTTGTCGGTGGTTATCTGTGGTCTTGCGGCAGCCATGAAACGTAAACTTTCAAGGCTGAATGCCTCGCGCACCGAGGATGGAATTACGCCGAAATGCGCCTCCGAACACGCTTCAATCGAAGGTGTTGTCTTCATGCTCCAGTCTATATTGTCCATCACGTCTCTCTGCATCGCTCTCCTTCGGAGCAGGTCAAGATAGTCGGGATCACCCATTCCTGAGATGCGCAGACGCATTTTGGATCCCTTTAGCAATGCCATGGCGTCAATAAGAGTCTCAAGTCCTTTCCCTTTTACAATAGCTCCCTGGTAAAGGGCAACAATGGGACCATGTTCCGGTTCGGATAAGATTTCAGTCGGAGCGGAATATATGCTGTTGTGAAGGATATGAATCCTATTCTCAGGTAGTTCTATTTCTCTTTTGAGAGCATTACGGAAACCTTGATAAGCCATTTCCGAGACAAATATATGGGCGTCGACTCCGGAATATATCTTACGGAATAGAAATGTGTCCCGACCGCGTCTCACGGTGTGGCGGGTTGTCACAATCTTTACATCCTGCCGTTTTGCTATTTTTTTTGCCACCATGGCTGTGAAAGCATCGCGATATCTATGGGTGTGGATGATTGTTACTCCGACAGGGGTGGTTTTGAGTTTGCGGGCGAGCGTCATTGCCGAAGCCACATCGAAGATACCCCCAATCGGAGCATGCAGCAGTTTTATACCGGATTCTGCAAAAGGCGCGTCAACCCCGACGGCATTGCGCGTCAGGGCTGTAACCTCCCATCCTGCCGCCATATAATGACGGCAGATGTCGAGGGCATAAGTCTGTGCTCCTCCCCATTTGTTGGAAGGAATTATATGAATGAGGCTATTCCTCTCTTTCATTAAAAGGTTTCTGTCAGTTGGCAGCGGAAAGCATGACGTTGATGTCAACGCTTGGCATGCCCAGATAACTGCCTATCAGTTTGTCCACAAGTTTACCTTCATATGTTACGATGCCGAACTGCACTCCGGGTGTGGTCGCCACCATGCCATAGAAACCATTCTTGATTGTCATTTCGTCGAAGAAATTCACAAGTGCGCTTGAAAGAGCCATTGCAACTGTTCTCGGCACGCATACGGACGGATGCGTCTCGTTCATGTCGAGCACATACGCACTCTCCTTCATCGCGGCTTTGAGATTCTTGGGAAATTCGAAAGGTCGCGTTGTATTGCCAAGAATGATAACATCGGCTGTTTTCACGCGGTTATACAATACGCGGGGATGCACCGCTATCGCATCTACCATCGGACCGATAAGATCTTTAGCCACCTGGAGTGTAGACGTGTCATTATCCATCAGGGTGACTCTTGCACCTGTGGCGGCAGCAGCTTTGGATGCGGCAATCATGTCATTGCCCATGCCGATGATAAGCACCTCACAGGGATTGATGCCGGCAACTCCGGCGAGAAGAACACCCTTTCCTCCTCCGAGATATGACAACGCTTCTTCGGCATACATTATAGCGGCTCGCCCGTCGATTTCGTCAATAATGTTGGCGAACACGGGCTCATCATTGTGACTATACATGTTGTCGAAACATCCGGTGGCTATCCGGTTGTCGAGCAATGCCTTTATCGTTGCTTTCTCGAAGAGTATGTTATCCATCATGCAGAGAAGCGCTGCGCCCTTCTGCATCTTCTTTACGTCTTTTGCCTTCAAGGGAGTATAGCATAACACAACAGGGCACTTGAGTGCTTCGTCGCGAGTCACGATCTTAACACCATACTCAGCATATGTTTCGTCAGGAAAACTAATGTCGCTGCCGGCGCCACTCTCCATACACACTTTCATACCGCCCGAAGTCAGCATGCCGCAAGCTTCCGGAGTAAGCAGCATGCGTGTCTCGTAACCATCAGAATAATTGGCGACAATGCCGATTCTGATTGCCGGATTCTCATTTTCAAGGATCTCAACCATCTCCTGAGGTTCCAGATCCAAATTTTCCATATTATCTTTCATTGTATTGGATGTGACCCTGGCTTAACAATGCTTGTGAGAAGGGGGTCTAAATTATAATTTATCCACTAAATTAACATTATTATTTATCTCCACAAAATTTTCGATATTTAAAAATGGTGTTTTTCAAGAAATGTATTGACAGTCAGATCTATCTGCCGGCGGTCTTCCAGTTGCTCGCCATTGAAGCGGATGTTGGCTTGTGAGTAAAATGGGATTCGTTTGGTAAGCCCTTCTTCAACCGCAATACGTATTTCTTCAGGTGTCTTGCCGCGCATGAGAGGACGGCGCGAACTGTTTATCACAAGCCGCTCTGTGATGCGTTCAGGAGAAGCTTCAAGCCATACCACATCTCCTTTGGAGAGCATATAGTCCATGTTGTTGTGGAAACATGGCGTGCCGCCTCCGCAAGAAACAATGACTCCCTCGAATTCTCCTATTTCACGCAGCATTGCGGCCTCCATTCTGCGGAATTCCGCTTCACCCTTCTCGGAAAAGATTTCAGTGATTGATTTACGGAAACGTTGCTCGATATAGAAATCAAGGTCTATGAACTGCATTCCAGTGCGCCGGGCAAGTGCACGTCCGAATGTGGTCTTGCCACTTGCCATATATCCGATTATAAACACCACTATTTTAATGTGTAATGTTAAATGTGTAATTTTTAATATTTGAGATGATGTTTAATGCATCCGTTAATGTGTAATGTTTAATGTGAAATGAATGCCCTATGCTGTCAAATAATTAAACATTCCACATTAAACATTCCTGAAAACCCACCATAGCAATATTACTATTACTGCGGTGAGAACAACGGGGATCGAATGAACTCGCATGTATGCTTTGGGATACCGCTTGCGGTTGATTTCAAGCCAAGCCATGGGAATAAGCATTGGAAGCAAAATAAGCAACAATGCATTGTGATGCCATGCTTCTTTCACGTTGCCGTGCAGAAGGGCATGCAACATTCTCTGGCTACCGCATCCCGGACATTGCCATCCCGTGAGTTCATGGAATATGCATTTGGGCATGAACTTGCTTGACATCGGGTCTACTGCGAAGTATATCACGCCCACAACAATTGCACAGATTGCTGCTAAGATGTATATATTCCGCCTTTTCAAGCAAATAAAGAAAGAGGAAGATAAACTGCAGCGGTGATGACACCGAGCACTACAGAGGCAATGATCCAGTATTGTGCTTTCTCCGATGCGCGACGCGCTCCTTCATAATCTTTGGCATAATACTTTGAACTGACCATGGTGCTATATACGATAGCTACGATACCGGGAATCAGGCAGCATAACACTGTTGCCAACACAGACCATACGAGATAGGTGTCCGGCATTGGCTCCTTATTGTTGAATCCCGAAGTAGGGGGCACCGGAGGTTGTTGGTTGAAAGGGTAAGGTGCCGGCGCAGGATTCTGCACAGGGTTGGGTATTGGAGCCGGAGGGGGAGTTATAGGTCCTGCTGCCTTCTCAGCTCTGCGGCGAGCCTCTTCCGGATCATATTCAATATGAAGAGCCTCTGCCCATTCTGCAAATACCTCTTCAGAATCCGAATTCTTTACTTGTGTCTTTTCCTTCTCCTCACCCTCATATTTCTCTTCGAATTCCTGTTTACCCCCGAATTCTTTTTTCTCCTCTCTCTCTATCTCCTTATCTTTCTCCATATCTGTATCCATCGCTCATTAAACATTACACATTAAACATTCAACATTAATTCAGACCTGCTGCATCTCTACAAGTCTGTGGTAGATTCCACCGTATTCGATAAGTTCCGTATGTGTGCCTGTCTCCACTATCTTGCCATCATGGAGCACATATATACGATCGGCGTTCACAATAGTAGATAACCTGTGGGCGATCACGATAGTGGTGCGGTCTTTCATAAGTTTTTCGAGGGCGTCTTGCACGAGGCGTTCGCTTTCCGTATCGAGTGCGGAAGTAGCTTCATCAAGGATGAGGATAGCAGGATTTTTAAGTATGGCGCGTGCGATGCTGATTCTCTGGCGTTGTCCTCCCGACAGTCTGCATCCTCTGTCTCCGATTTTTGTCTGATATCCTTCTTCAGTGTGTATGATGAAATCATGGGCGTTGGCAATGCGGGCTGCCGCTTCCACCTGTTCCTGTGTGGCGTTTTTATCACCGAACGCAATATTATTGAATATTGTATCATTAAAGAGAATTGCCTCCTGATTCACGTTCCCCATTAGTGAACGAAGGTCTTTCACTCGCAAATCCTTGACATTTATATCATCTACAAGAATCTCACCTCTTTCCACATCCCAGAAACGGGGAATAAGATCCACAAGAGTCGATTTTCCGGAACCTGACTGTCCCACGATCGCAACAGTCTCACCCGGATTCACATCCAGATCAATATGTTTGAGCACATCTCGTTCTCCATCGTAGCTGAAACTAACATTGCGGAACCTTACCGAGCTTTTTGATGTGTCTGCCGGGAGATTTTTAGGATGTGGGGGATCTTGAATCGGATTCCTGGCATTGAGTATCATGTCTATACGGTCCATTGCCGCCATACCCTTCTGGATTGTGTAGGAAGTTTTTGAAAGTTCTTTTGCAGGATTGATGAGACTGTAGAATATCACCATAAAGAAGATGAACTCCGACGCCACTATCGGTGCATTCCCTGAAAGAATCAGGGTTCCTCCGAACCATAAGATTATTGCGACTGCAAGGGTTCCAAGAAATTCGCTCATGGGGTGGGCAAGAGCATAACGGCGCCCCATTGCGTTATGGATCTTATAAAGATCCAGAGTCTCTGCTGCAAAATTCCGTTCCATCTGTTTTTCGGCATTGAATGCCTTTATGATCCGCAATCCTCCGATGGTTTCTTCTATATTTGAGAGTATGGATCCGAAACGTTGCTGACCGCGAAGGTTCTGTTGCTTGAGTTTACGACCCACCACCCCCATAAGTGTGCCGATTATAGGCAATGTGATGAAAACGAATAGAGTAAGCTGCCAGCTGATGGCGATCATGGATGCAAGGTAAGCAATGATCAGAATGGGATATTTTACCATACTGAAAATACTTGACATAACGGAAACCTGCACTTCTCCCACGTCGCCCGACATCCTTGCCATAATATCACCCTTCTTTTCATTGGTGAAGAAGCCGATAGGGAGCGATACTATCTTGTCGTACATCGCGTTTCGGATGTCGCGTGTGATGCCGTTTTGCATCGGGATGGTGAAGAATTCGCTGGTATATGCAGACAGAACTTTGAGGAGCGTCATTGCGCACAGGGCGCCACAAAGGAAGAGAAGGGTCATTGATGCTCCGTCATCCACAATCATTTGGGAGATATAATAATAGGCATTGTTGATTATCACATCCTTTGCTTTTCCGGAACCCCATTCCATAAATTGATATTCCTGATTGTTGATGCCGAAAAGCATCTCCAGGATAGGCATGATGAATGCGAATGAGAATAAAGTCAGGAAAGCTGTCAGAAGGTTGAATATCACACTTATTATGATATTCCACTTATAAGGAGCTGCAAAACGCAGCATGAATTTAAAGAAATCTTTCATAAAAAACACACTTCCGTGCAAAATTAATCAAAATCTTCGAAGATTCCTATAGATGCGTTATAGATGTGTGAGCATATCGGCAGCTTTATCGCCGTGATATTGATTGAACAGCTCTCTTGATCGTTTCCAACGGTTATGGCTCCATAGCCAGTATTGCGGGGTTTCAATTATATTTTCTTCCAATAAAGAAAAATATTTACGTGTGGTTACAAAAATATCTTCTTTCTTGACGTTTTCAGCTATCGGGATGAAACGTAGAGAGTAGTAGCCTCTTTTAGGACGGCTCATATGCCCGTATACTGCCTTGGCACCAAGGAATTTGGATATACGTTCGGGTCCCGTATATGCTCCTGTCTCTTGATTAAGGAACTCTACGAACAGATGGATGTTGAGCCCCGGAGCCTGGTCGGCAATATATCCCGTTACCGACGGCACATCCTCCTTTTTCCATTTTATAAGTGTCGGCAGAATATCCTTCATCGGGATGTTGTTTGCGTCAAATTTGGTTCGCAAACGATAAAGCAGTTTGTCGAATGCTTTGTTTTCCAAGGGATGATAGATCTGTGCGCATCTGGCTGCCGGATCAATATGCAGGGGAAGTGAGCTTACCCATTCCCAATTACAATAATGTCCGAGATATAGCGACACTGATTGACCTTTCCTTACAGCTTCGTTGATTTCCTCTATATTCTCGACTTTCAGATGACGGCGCATTTTTTTCGGCGACATGGATGCCAGTTTCACCGTCTCCACAAAATAATCGCAAAGAAATTTATAGAATTTCTTTTCTATTTGACGAATTTCTTTCTCGTTTTTATCAGGGAATGAGGCGGTAAGGTTGCGACGCACAACCTTGCGCCGGTATTTTACCACATCGCATGCCAGCCACGCAAGTATGTCGGAAAAAAGATACAATACGCCGAATGGCAGTAACGAAATGAGATATACGATTCTGTAAAGCACAATAGATTACTGGTTTTTCAGTTTAATGAGAGCCGGACGCACCACCCATCGGCGAGAGCAATAGCCCAGAATCCACCACACCACAGCCAATATCCACATGTTGATGTATGGTCCGGACACTTGTGAAAGGCTTGCACCATTGGCATTCATTTTCACAAATCCTTCCACTCCCCATGTCGACGGGCAGATGCTTGCCAGCCATCGCCACGCGGGCCACATATCGTAGAGCGGCCAGATAAGACCCGATAGGAAAAGGAGGATAAGTGATGTCGCTACCCAGAGCACAAACACCGATTCTCTTTCGGTTACCACCGACTGGAAGGCAAATCCCACACCGAACGCCCCTATAACCATAGGCAGAATGAATGCGAAGATTTCAACCGTGTCGCCAGCCATTGGGAAGCGGAATATGAGCGGCACGTAATGCAACATAAAGATAATAGGGATGATGAGGATTGTCAGATAGCACAATGTCTGTGCTATCATAGTCGGTAATATCGAAGGCGCCAGATTATCGGAGCAGTAACCTGTCAGACGCATGCTTTCACGCTGTGCGCCTCCCGCCATTCCAACTGCAAGTACGATGCACTGATGCAGAATCAGAATCAACACGCCGGGCATGATGAAGGAGTCGAAACCATTGCGTATGTTGCCCATCGACACATTATGTACAGGCAGGAGATCTCCTGTCACTATGGTTTCCGCTAAAGGTGCGATCTCATCGATTCTCGCAGTCATCAGTTCTGAAGAGAAATCTTCCATCACGTTTGTGGCAGCCACAAGAAAGCCACGATAGCGAAGCAGAAGACTCATCTCGCAGTACATCACGGCATTGGAAACTTCTCCTCTGCCGTTATTACGTTCGAAGCCTTCCGGAATCTCAAGAATTGCATATGCCTTATGGGAATTAACAGCGTGGCGAGCCTCATTCAGATCTGTTGCGTAACCTATCACATGAGCCTGGTCGCAGGCATCCATCTTGCGCACAAGTTCGCGAGACAGCGGTGTGCGGTCTTGGTCCACTACTACCATATCCACATTTTTCACTAATTCCGGATTGTATATGAGGGAGTATATGATTGGATATGCCAAAGGGAGGAACATAAAAAAGAGTATGATCCCGACATCGTGCATCACCAGCTTGAATTCGCGGCAATACACCTCAAACATATTCCGTATGTGATCTTTCAGTTTCATCTTATGGCACGTAAACCGGGTTGTTGAAGTCTCGTTTAAGCCTCCATAACAGAGGGAAGGGCAGTAACATGAATACAATGTAAGCCACAAACCAGACTTTTGAATAAGCGATATGTATTCCGTTAAGAGCCTGATCCACGTATATGAGGAAGTTATAGCGTACCGGCACTATATAGCTGAAGATACCCATTGCGGAATACATGCTTGGCACCGGGAAAGAGAATGCAGCGATCGAAAAGGAGAGAATCCCTAAGAGCGCGCATACGGAGAGTGACAAGCGTAGGTTTGGCAAAACGCAGACTGCAAAAATAGCAAATCCTTGGCATGCCAACACATACATAAATTCGGACAATAACATCCATCCCCATGAGCCATTCATCGGATAGTGATTATAGCGGTAAAGCCAGGAGGTCATGAAGAATGCTATGACCAACCAGATTATGGTCTGCGGCAATAGCTTTCCGAAGAGAGCTTTTACAATAGACCCGTCTGCCATATGCATGAGGCGGCGCGAAGTGCCGTATTTTAGTTCTTCGCCGAGACTGAACGCGGTGATAAGGAAAATCATCAATTGCAAAAGGCATGGGGCGAATGAATTGGCTATGTAGATGC
>DAWBVG010000198.1:0-1888 GCA_052279865.1 Muribaculaceae bacterium | reverse complement strand
TTCTTTATAATATTTTTTTCGTAATAAATTTAAACAGTTTCTAAGACTACAATATAACAAAATTAGAGAAATTTTTCTAAGATTGCAATCGAATATACAGAAAACAAAATCAAAATACACGGCTCTTTCATTTAAATCTCTAACGCTGGCCTTCATTTTCTCAATTCGAGATTTATCCAGTCAGTGACTGGACAAATAGAAGACAACGTTTTTAACTTCAAAAGAAACCAGATCTTTAATTGTGCAGACTGAATCTACACAATTTGTCCCGGTGTCATCGGGACAAATGCTCCAAATTTTACGGTTGCACCGACAGAATGTAGCCTTTCTTTTTTATGGAGGTTATGGTCAGGGAGGGGTCTGTGAGAAGACGGCGGATATAGGTGATCTGCACATTCAGGGCGAGGGAGTTGGAATAGCTGCTATCGCCCCAGATCTTTTCCAGAATAATGTCTCGCTCAACCGGCTTACCGAGGTTCTCTGCCAACATCTGGAGTATTTCGGTCTGGCGCACGGAGAGTGAATGTGTTTCACCGGCATAGGTAAGTGAGGATAGATTAGGACGGAATAAGGTTTCTCCCAATTGATACTCCACATCCTGATTAACGGTCATGCTTTCGAAACGCTCGTTTATTTTCGCTATCAACTCTTCCGGATAAAAAGGCTTGGGAATGTAGTCGTTCCCTTTGAGAGAGAAGCCATGCAACCGGTCAACTTTGTCGGTGCGGTCGGTAAGAAAGAAAATGATGACGCGTTTGTCGTTCTTTCTGATGGTTCGCGCCAATTCAAATCCGTCGAGTTCCGGCATATTTATGTCAAGAAGAATCAAGTCGGGATGGTATTCTTTGTACATCTCCAATCCAACCTTGCCATTGTTGGCATATATCACCTCATACCCCTCTGCTTCGATGAAGTGTTTGAGGAGTATCGAATTTTTGAGATCGTCATCTACCAAGAGTATTCTGATTGGTTTCATCATTGCGGCAATTTGATTATGAAACATGTACCTTCACCTTCCTTGCTTTCTACGGATATCTCACCTCCATGAGCATCTATAAGAAGCTTTACGTAGGTGAGACCGAGTCCCATACCCGGTTGCTCTCCGGCAGAGGCTTTCCCTCTGTAAAACCGTTTGAATATGTGTTTTAGGTCGCCTGAGGGGATGCCATTACCGGTGTCGCTGATATGTAGCTCTGCCGTTCCGTCAGACTGCAGTGCGCTTGCATTTATTTCAACTTCAGGTCCCGAATACTTGACTGCATTCTCTACCAGGTTATTCACTATGTTGTATAGATGTGAGCGATCGGCAGATACTTCTATTTCTTGATCAATTCTATTGTTGATGACCACTTTCTTATCGGCTGGAGGGTTAATTGCTGATGTCACGGCATCAAAGAGTTTATGAAGATTGACATTCTGGAGATTCAACGGTATCTGCTCCACGTTGTTGAAAGTAATGTCTCTGAGTTTTGAAAAATATGCAGAAAGATTATCGAGGGCGGTTCTTGTCTCGGATAACATCTCTCTCTTGATATCTCTGTCTGACATCATTTTCTCGTTTTCCAGACCCGATACGCACATCTTAAGTGTTGATATGGGACGTTTCAATTCATGAATCATTGTTGTGATAAAGCTGTTGCGCATCTTGTCAAGCCGGGAGAGTTTCAGAATTGTTGCGAATTGCAAAATCAGACACACTATGAGAAAAACAGAAAGCAGGATGACAATGACAAGACTTCCTAACATATCGTGGAATATCTTAGCCACCGGAAGATGGTATGATACAACTACACTTTTCTTTTCCAATTCGGAATATGGCACACATATGACTGCGGTTGGGTCGGAAGCCGAGGCATGACGTATTACAGACCTGTCTCTTATACACATC
>DAWBVG010000197.1:0-7188 GCA_052279865.1 Muribaculaceae bacterium | reverse complement strand
CGAATGATACACACGGCACTCCACAAGCCATCGCCTCAACAAGCACCATGCCGAATCCTTCATAGTTGGAACTCATCACCAACAGAGAACTCTTCAAATATTCTTCAGTAATATTATCCGTTGGTTTATTGATTGCAACAGAATCCGCAAGATTCTGGTCGGCAATTTTATCGAGTAGCATCCCGTGCCATTCCCCCTGACCGAAAATATCTAGATGCCAACCTTTCAATTCTGGATGTTTGCGCATCATCAGACCCCAGGCGTCAATCAATTTATCGAATCCTTTTTGATAGTCCAGTCGCCCGACTGCAATCACTCTTTTATTGTCGAGATCAGACACACGATCAGGAATAGTATGCACAGCATTTGGAATCACGGTAATATTCCGCAAATCATCCCAGTTCTTGCGATCCTCCTCAGTCAAGACCACAAAATCATGAAAACGTTTCGCAAGTCGATAATCAGATATGGTGCGTAAACGATCTGTTATACCTATTATTCCCGTTCTACCGTATTGCAAACGGAAATTCCGATTGAAATGAAGCTCCAGGATCTTATGGCTTGCATCCTTGATATCAGGAATAAAAGAAGACTCTGATGGAAAGAGCGACACTACAATATCCGCCATTTCCTCCAAAAGGTATTCTGTAAGACGCTTTTTGTGCAATCGTTTCTTCTTAAGATATCCCGTAATCTTACCGAGAGGAGAAAGTACGTTATCCTCGCTGTAGTTAATACCGAGATCCGTAAACACGACTTTATCCGGGAACTTATAGAACGGAGGACGTCCGTGCTGATCGGTGGTAACGATTTTTATCTCCCAATCGGTATTCTCGCAAAGCCACTGCACCTTATTCAGCAGTACGCGCTCCATCCCTCCGGGATTATACACCGAATGTATACAATAGATAATTTTCATAGTTCGGATAAAGGAATATCGTGTAAGATTACAATATATTTATTCTATTACATACCGGCAGCACATGATCCAAACCATAAAGTAAAGAGTGACTATCTATTCCCATCCACATGAAAAGCTTATGCAGATTCTTATAGGCATTGAGAATATAAGTCGTACCAATTTGCGGTTGCCTCTGAATAAAACATATAGGCTCATGATGCGCAATGCGATTGCGTAAGACATTAATACCATCAAGTTCGTTGAATATATAGGCATTATTATATTGATTCTCAGCAGAAGAACGGGGCTTCATAGGAAAGATCCGAAGAAGTATCTGACCAGTTGCCCTATATTGAGGATTCGCAAACATATATTTCCAAACACCGAACTCCATTTCTGCAAGTAGTTTATGATGGGTATAGTTACCATTCCGCTGCAGACGATTGTATGCTTTGCTAATGATTCTCGCGCTATCTCTACAACTGACAATGTCAAACACCCCTCCGGGAGATATAGCATCCCGGAGCCAGTTCTCTCCCAAACGAGAAGTTAGTTCCTTATCAATTGCATTTCTTAAAGCAACCTCAAAACAACTTAACAAAGTAAAGACTTCTTGAGACAAACTGAGATTCAACCGATACAAAACCATTGCCTTTCGGGTGTCTCCGCCACAAGCTTCAACGTATCTATTAAGTCTTTCCGAAGATAGTATATTCTTAAAATCAATAAATTTCACTTATTTCACAATCTTTTATATAGCAAAATTTGTTTTAATCAAAAGAAAACATTATTTTTGCAATGTTGATTCCCGGTAGCCCCTGACTCGTCAAGCTATCGGGTTTAGTTTTTTTAGAGAAACTTCTCCTTTAAATTTTATAGGGAAGTGAATCCTGATGACGCAAATATACGAATTTTCCTCGGATTTGACAATAATGAATTTTCATGCTCCCGCAAAAAATTCGTAAAAAAAGCATTGTCATTGCATCTTATTCAGCAACACGTGCTCCATCCCTCCGGGATTATACACCGAATGTATACAATAGATAATTTTCATAGTCCACAATTTATGTGAGAGTGAAAGATTAAGGGTAATAGGCAAAACTTAAAACTCTGTTTGATAAATAATCTCAAACAGATTTTTTTGTTTTCTTGAGGAATCTGTAAAATTTCAGATAACATTGGAGGAAATATGGATTCCTGATGGATGTTTTCAACACCCAAATTTTCTCGCGCATAGTTTTGGGAGTCCAAGGTTTTGTATGACCGATAAAATGAACTACACTTATTGGTTTTCCTTTTTTGCCAGTCAGTGAATATCCTAATTTACGGATATAAGTGTCGAGCCAATCTGCAACCATATTATATCCCTCGTCGAGAAGCAATTCACTTCTTGTTTCCCACCACGGGCAATATGCCTGTATCACATCCTGGTCGCCCACGGAAATATTTTTCTTCCTGAAATCATCTATGACAGACGGAGCGAGATTTATCAATTCCTCCTCAACCTTTTTATCCGGTTCGATCACCATCAATCCCGAATTAAGCTTCGTCCATCCAAACATCCCCTCCCCTGCTACTGCCGCTGAGAAAGCAGGTTTATCAAACAGATGATCCAGATTCCGAAGAATTATCATGTCGGAGTCGAGAAAAATTATTTTCTCAAACTGTGTAAGTCCCCACACATGAAGCTTATCGAATGTAAATGACCAATGCGCATAGCATGCTCCGGGACCATTGGCATTTCCATTCAGATTCTCACCTTTATAGCGCAGGCACTGAATGCCATGTTTGACAAGAGTATCCTCCAGTTCCTTTCCTACACTTCCGGATAAAAGACAGTAAAGGGGATACCTTGAGTCGACATCCTTAAGAGACTGATTCAATGCCAAGACTCCTTCAAGATAACGTCTGTTTGACAACAACGTAATATATGCTCTCATAACTAAAAGTTATGTTATCTATTGATTAGCAAGACATTAATCATTATTATAATATCTCCATCCTAATGAGTGTTTTCTCCGATATTTTCGGATGATAATAATACTGATAGATACTATATTTGCTATCTTTACGGATAATACGTGTTTTAGATAAAATCCACCTCACAAAATATTTTATCTTGCTTTTTAAATAATCCTTCTTTATCTCTGGAAACATCCCGAGTGTGTTATAATATTTCCACCATAAATCGGAATGTGCAGATTTATTCTTCGCATAATTCCAAGGCTGATAACCTGCATAATGTATAATCTTAGGCGCATAGAAAATGCACCTAAGATCACCATGGTGATCACGAACGAATTCTTCATGAAAAAAATATGGCACGAGGACTCCATAATCCGGAGCAAGTATTATCTTTGAATCATGGCACACATAATTGATAGCATCTTGATCAAGGAACTTTAGTTTTCGTCCTTTACCATATTCGAGGATCTTATTTTTTAGATCATGTTTTCGCCAGTAAGCAAGATTCATCATCAGCACTCCGGCACAGATGTACCTGTTATTTCTGTCATAGCCGAGACGCGAGAATGTCTCATTATCATAATCCTGAGTGTCAATGCAACCGGCTACGGACTTTTCATCCATGTCAGTAGTAAACAATTCGTCAAGCGGATCATTTGCAATCACATCGCAATCAAGATATAACACGCGCTCTATCTTCTCATCAACTATATCAGGAATACATAGACGACTCCATGTAGCAATAGACCACTCGCTTGTGACTCCGAGCCCCTGTTTTTCCATCTCTTCAGCTACTTCATAAACAGAAATACCAGGACCAATACTTTTCAAGACCTCATGATCCTTCTCCGTGAGATTGTTACCCAACACATGAATCCTTATATCATCGTCAGGATTCATCGATTCATATATGGATTTCATTGTGACGCAAGCGAACGGAACATAATTTGAGTCACAACAAAGAGCAAAATCCTTAACCATTATTTCTTTTTATAAGTCCTACCCAACATAAAGGGCATGAAACGATTAATCAAATATGATAGTGGTGCTAAAATAATAAGTACAACTAAAGTATATGTAGGTGGGACAATAAAATTAGTGGGGCTGAGACCGAAATGTAGACCAATCAAAACAACAATTGTTATCATTTTAGATTGCATCCCATAATACGATAAAGAATTACTTCCTATGAATCCTATTGACCGACAAAACATAGATGTACGGAACCTTTCCAATAATACGCAAAGTAGGATTATTGCACAAGTTCCAACGGCAGCAAGAATATAAAATGACAAGGTGTTGCCATACTTTAGAAGATGAATGTCAATTGGATAATTATTCAGAAAGCTTGCAAAAAGAATATAGCTTCCAATAACCCCAATAACCAATATCTTTCCTACAATGCTATTCATTGAATCTTTTAACCTCTGGTATGCACGATATTTTTTTGCCAAATATCCACACTCCACAAATACGAGCATCATGCAGGCATTCACAAGATGCCAAGGTAATGGGGTTCCAACTTTATCTTTCCATAACCATCCTCCGCAAAGCAATAAAATACAAAAAACGAAACGACTCGCGTCATTTTTTACAAACCTCACGAGAAGATAGAATATCAGCTCCATTACAAAAAGACATGCAACAAACCACATATCATCATTCTGTCCCGGGAACTGAAAAAATATCCCTTCAAGTCTTGTGATTATAGACACATTCTTTGCCAGACATGATACCAACATATTCAGCAGACCGAATGCAAATACAGGAATTACAAGTGAGTTGAATTTTTTAAGAAAGAATTCCTTAAATCTTCCATATCGATTAAACGTATAACCTCCAACAAAAAAGAAACCGGAAAGTTCCCAAGAATATGTATACTGTCCATATATCGGATTGAGTGATATGTGATTCAATATAATCACAACCATGCACATCCCTTTGATATAATCTATCCAGAGTTCCCTTGTTTTAGTCATTTATAATTAATTATAATCTACGATATATTAACTCATCTAACGCCACTTAATTTAACGATAAGAGTTCATTTTCTTTTTTATCAATTTCTTTTAAATCTCGCTCATCTGAATCTCTAATAAATCCGCAAGTAATATACGCAGCAAAAATCACAAAGATATCAGATGATACCTTTATCCATATCAAAAACTGTATTAACAGGAGCCCAATAAACAATTGTCTATAATGTGGGAACTCCTGACAACACAACACACAAGAATAGCACATAAAAATAATAAAGGAGCCCAACCCCATTATACCCGAATAGAACAAAAAACGGCTATATCCGACATCAGTATCCATATAATATCCTTTATAATGTTTACCAACATAATATGGTTCCTGCGTTGTGTCAACAAATAAACCATCACCGATAAGCCATGTTTTTAGGTTATCCGGCAAAATCATCATTCCTTCCAATTGTTTATTTGACCGGACATTCCATTCTCCAGATTCAGCAAAGGAGAAAAAACCTTCGAAACCAAAACGGAATTGTTTCTGAAAGGCAGCATCATGTCCATAAAGAACAAATATCGTAGGAACGCCTAATAAAAAAATCCCCAAGAACCAGTTTCTCACCATAAATTTTTTCTCCTTACTGAGTTTTGAAAAAGGAGATAGAGCATAGCATATGTACATCAAACCAAAAATCACTCCAATTGAAGCGGTTCTCGAAATCATATTTCCTATTACACTTATGCATAAAAATGACATCAGAAATAGTATTTTATTGCATATTGGCTTTTGCAAGTCTCCTAAAAATTGAATGGATATACACGACATCGCAAACAATACAGCTGCAAATCTCATACCAGCCACATCATACGCACAAGCTATTCCATAAAGTCGTTCCGCATCCTTTGCATAAGTTGCAACCTCGTTCTGTCCGGGAAATATTTGGCAAGCCCAATGATCAATTAGCGGATATCTATCAAATAAAATTGCCAATATACATTGAACTGTACATGCCGCAATAAGATATAAGGTAACATTAAAAACAGAGACTTCTCCATGAATCCATTTTACATAACTCACGAATGTGTAAGCACCTCCTAACCAAACAAGCATAGAGACTATGTAAGTCACATACGTATTATCGTGAGTGCCATTAATAACTGTGGTGACATAAGTTGTTAATGATACGCCGAGAGCCAACAAACATAACAAAATAAACTTCTTATTAATAATAGGCTCTTGTTTTGATGCTCTTGTTATCAACAATAATATGATTGCAACAACAGCCATTATCATTTTAGAATTAGCTGCAGCGGGAAAATACTTTAGCCCTACAGGGAAATAAAAGAAATCCGCAAGAATAACTCCGCCTGCAATCGCAAGCCAATTTATTATTTTACTATTTATGTTTACCATAAACTATTTTATTGAGAAGATAACTATAAATTTTTACAATTATCCATAATTCTTTATAAGCACACCACTGAATACATCGCGTTCGTGCCGAAACATATTTATTACGCAGTATATAATAATTGGCATCAGAATACCATTCCTTCCACAATTGTCTAAATTTCTTACTCCCCATCAGTAAAAATGGGAATTTAACATCAAGTTTTAGGAATGAAAGGTTTTCCTCATATTTCGATCCAAATTTAATTCTAAAATATTCAGATATTCTATCAACATTGTTGCGCAGCTGTAGCAGATGTTCTGCAGAATAGGTATTACTGAAGGCTGCCCCATTAGTTTTCACATAATGATAAAATGGCTTGGCAACGTGCGCAACATTCCTCGCATTGGCACAAAGCATGATCATAGTCAGATCTTCTCCCATCCCATTCCCGGATGGAAAGACTATCCCAGATTCTCTATAGAGACTGCTACGAACCAATTTATTCCAGACATTGAATTTCATACCTCCAGAAAGCATTGTTCGCAATGTCTCATCTACAGTGTAGATATCAGGCTCATGCATTATTCTCTCACTATCCGTAAGAGTAAGAAACCAGTCACACCACACAAAATCTGCATTTTTATTCTCTGCTGCTTGAAGCATAGAGGCAATCATATCAGGCTCTATGAAATCATCGCTATCGCAATGATAAATAAATTCTCCTCGAGAGGCAGCAAGTCCGGTATTCCGGGCATCCGGCAGGCCTCGGTTTTTATCATGCCTTATAATTCTTACCTGTTCCTTTCGAGTCGGGAAATCCTCAAGCACCTCCTTCACAATGTCAATAGAACGATCAGGAGTTGCATCATCTATAAAAATAAATTCGATTCCTTCTGAAAGTGTCTGCATGAACAGAGAACGTGCACACCGCCCAATAAAACTCTCCACTCCATAG
>DAWBVG010000196.1:0-3865 GCA_052279865.1 Muribaculaceae bacterium | reverse complement strand
TATGTCCGTGCAGAATTCACGTCCGTGAAGCATGGAATATGCAGCAATAAGAAGAAGTGAAACAATTCCTGCAAGTATCCCCGTGCCGATTCCGATTCCAAGATTGATCCAGGTTGCTTCTACAGCCGAGGGATTAATGGCAGAGACGATGTTGCGCATTATATTCCAAGGCTCTATTACATATGGAACTACCCAAACTCCCGCAAGCACGCAGATCACGTAGACCAACAGAATGTGTATGGACCAGCGTTTTGCCGGCTTATATGAATACCGTTTGTTGAGGCGAGGAATCTTTCTCCCCAGACGTATAAAAATATCCGACAGGGTGCCGATAGGGCACACTGTCGAACAATATATCCTTCCGAAAATATAAGTGAGCACGAGCCATACGAGGAGCGTTCCGATAACTGTTGTCCCAGCCGACAGGATGATCTGCGTTTTCTGCGACACCACAGCCATTGGATGCACCTGCGGTCCGATAATCAGATATGCCGCAGTGGCGACAAAAAACATGATCGCCAGAAAGATGCGGAAAATGCGTATCTGCCTCATCTCTTGCCGCGCTGCTGCTGTTTCTGCTGCTCGCGGAGCATTGCCTGCTGCTGGCGCTGCATCTCTTCAAGACGCGCCATGAAGCCTGATTTCTTGCGGGGTTTCTTCGCTGCCTCAGCCATTGCCTTTCTCACGTCTTCCTCCTTGATGATGTAGCGGAAGGCATAAGTCTGGATGATTGTGATAAGAAGCGAGAGGAAATAATAGTAAGAAAGACCGGCAGCATAGTTGTTGAAGAAGACCAGGAAGAATACCGGCATCAGATACATCATCCATTTCATTCCCGGCATTGTGCTCGGCTGGTTCTGCATGTTGATATAAGTATAGATGATGTTGGTGGCGGTCATCAACAAGCAGAAGAGAGAGATGTGGTTGCCGAAATATTCGGTAATGAATGGTATGTTTCCGCTCCAGGAAATTATGGCATCGGGAGCAGAGAGGTCATGCGCCCAAAGGAAGCTTTGTCCGCGAAGTTCGATACAGCTGGGGAAGAAGCTGAACATAGCGAAGAGTATAGGCATCTGGAGCAGCATCGGCAGACATCCTGACATCGGGCTTGCCCCGGCTTTCGAATAAAGAGCCATTGTTTTCTGCTGGCGCACCATTGCATTCTCATTGCCGGGATACTTATCGTTGATGGCTTTGATGTCGGGAGCGAGCACACGCATCTTTGCCTGACTCTTGTAGCTCTTGTATGTGAGCGGGAAGAGCACGAGCTTGATGAAGATGGTGAGGAGAAGGATGATTATACCATAGTTGGAAATGAACTTGCCGAGGAATGTAAACACAGGAATAACCACTCCGGTGTTGATCCAGCGGAAGATGCTCCAACCTAACGGAATCAGTTTTGTCATCTTAAGGTCTTCTCCGACTTCTACCTCTTTGTCAAGATGAGACAGGAGCGGGTAGAGGTTCGGACCTATGAAAAGGTGGAAATTCACCGGATTCGCCGAGTTCCAGTCGTAATCGTTTACGATTGCTGCAGCCGTGAGGCTCTTGAGGTAATCCTGCCCTTTGAGCACTTCCGAAGAGAAATCCGCAGTGTTGAACGGACGGTCTGCAATCATCACTGTAGAGAAGAACTGGTTTTTGAAACCAATCCAACGCACTTTCGCCTGACGTTCTTCGGAATCATTTTTAGATTCTGAAAGATTTTCTACAGAACCGCCGGCAAATTTGTAATAAAGACCGGAATTGCGTTCCTCGAACATACGTCCCTTCTCCTGGCGGTGGATATCCTGCTGCCAGTCGAGACCGAGATTACGGGCATTGCTCTGCACGATCGGAGCCATTGCATTCTGCACCACTCTCATGCGCACAACGTAATTCTCACCTTTCGGTAAAGTGTATTCAAGTCCCCAGTATGCGCCTTCTCCCATGTCAAGAGCCATAAGCACTGTTGAATCGTTGAGCTGGCGGGGTGTGAAATATAAATCGGCTGTCTCAACGGGCTGAGGAAGAGGAAGCTGGAAATTGAAACGGTTGCGGTCGCCTTCGAATATGACAACTTTCTCCTTCTTCTTTTCTGTTTCATCAGAAGAATACTCGGTGTCGTATTTCTTCAGTTCGGCGCGGGTGATTGAGCCGGATTTCGCGCTTAGTTCAAGTTTGAGGGCTTCATTCTCAAGAATGACCTTGGAATCAGATCCTGCAAGGAATTTAGAGAACTTACCGTATCGTCCGAGGGATTCCGAAAGGGATTTTACGGTAGCAATAGCCTTTCTCTGGCGGTCGATGCCTACCTTCTTGATATCTCCGCGAGTGATGTCGCCCCATGCGAGCTTATCACCGTCAACCTCGACGGTGCCCCATATTGAATCACCGGCAAGGGTAAGATTTACCGGACCTTGGGTCAGACGGTAAGCGCGGGTGGAATCGGAAAGGGTTTCCGGCACTCCGTTGTCGATGATATTTTTTACGAGCCATTCGCGTTCTGTGGAATTCAGAGAATCTGCCACAGTGGCAAGCGGTGTGCCCTGAGTGGTTGTCTCAGACTGCGCACTGTTGTCGGCATTATTGTTTTTTGGCTGAAGCCACATGAAAATCAGGAACACGGCGAGCATCAACAGCAGGCCGTTAAGCGTATTCTTATCCATTAACCGGATCTGTTAATTGAGTTGTCTTTAATAAAATTCGTTATGAGATGCAAAGTTAATCCAAATTCACGAATTTTGCAACATCAGTTTCGGGCGGAGGTGCGACCCTCGTAGTAGTTGATGAATGCTTTGTTCACAAGGCGGTTGCCTCCGGGAGTGGGATAATCGCCGGTGAAATACCAGTCGCCGGGATGTTCGGGAATGGCTTTGTGCATCTCTTCAACGGATTGGAAAACTATCTGGATTTCCGCGTGCGTTCCCTCGGGAGTGAGCAGTTCCGCTATCTTTGCCGCTACCTCTTCATCTGAGAACGGTGCGTAAATCTCTTTTACATAGTTTACTATCTCCTCTTTCGGAAGGGAATCCTGGGATTTGCAACGGTGGTAGACATCATCAATGACATAACGCATTCCACGCTCCTCAAGGAGTGCCATGGCTGCCTTGAAGGCGATGAACTCACCCATGCGCGACATGTCGATACCGTAGCAATCCGGGAAACGTACCTGTGGCGAACTTGAAACTATCACCATCTTGCGGGGATGCAACCGGTCGAGAATACGGATGATCGATTGGCGCAGCGTGGTGCCGCGCACAATGCTGTCGTCGATCACAACTAAATTATCTCCCGGACGTATCGACCCGTAGGTGATGTCGTAGACATGGGTCGCGAGGTCGTTGCGTGTTGAACCTTCCGCAATGAATGTGCGCAGCTTGATATCCTTTATCGCCACTTTCTCGCGGCGAACACGGCGGCGAAGCACATTTTCTATGTTCTCGTCCGTGAGGTTTCCGGTGAGTGAGAGACGCTGTATGTCGCTGATCTTGCTTTTAATCAGATAATCCTCCACACCTTCCACGAGTCCGTAGAAAGCCACTTCCGCAGTATTCGGAATGAACGAGAAGACAGAATTGTCGATATCATGGTCTATGGCTTTGAGCACGGGACCCACGAGATTGGCGCCGAGTGTCTTGCGTTCGCGATATATGTCATAGTCGGAGCCCCGGGAGAAATATATGCGCTCGAAGCTGCATTTTGCATTCTTCCCTTTTGGCAGGATGTTGTCGATACGCACGGAGCCGTCGCGGTCTACAATGATCGCATCTCCCGGCTCCAGTTCTTTCACCTGATTTAGCTGAAGGTTAAAGGCTGTCTGAATGACTGGCCGCTCGCTTGCCACCACCACAATCTCCTCATCCTGATAATAGAAAGCCGGACG
>DAWBVG010000195.1:0-3568 GCA_052279865.1 Muribaculaceae bacterium | reverse complement strand
GGGTATTCCAGCTCTGTAGTTTTGGGCAGTCCTGATTACTATTCAAAATTCGGTTATGAAAAGGCTTCGAATTGTGGAATCATAGCACCTTTCGATGTCCCGGATGAATGTTATATGGTTTGTGATCTTGGCAAAAGTTGTGATCTTCCTAAGGGGTATGTGAAATATTCAGATGCCTTTGGTATATGACCGGTTCCGACCAGTCCGCATTGTTCCTTCCTGGACTCTCATAAATCCCTCGAGAATCCGCTAAAATATGCATTAACTAATCTACGAGTCATACTTAAGAAATAACAAGAAACATGAAATACAGGAATATTATATTTGATTTTGATGGTACGTTGGCTGATACAGCTCCATCGATTCTCGAAACGATGCACCGTACAATTGATGCATTGAAATTGCCCGAAAAGACAGATGAGGAATGTCGGTCGATAATCGGTTACAGACTTGAAGAGACTCCTTCTATTCTCTGGCCCGATATTCAAAATATAGCAGAACGATATGTTACTACATACCGTGAGATTTTCAATTCCGTAAAAGATTCTTTCAAAATTCAGTTATTCCCATATGTGCTTGAAACCCTCGATTCTCTGAACCGACAAGGAATAAGAATGGCTATTGCTTCGAGTCGAAACAAAGTATCGTTGCAGGAATGTTGTTCTGATTTGCATATCTACAAGTATTTCCAGATGCTGGTCGGGGCTGGCGATGTTAAGAATGGCAAACCTGCGCCTGATCCTGTGAATCTCATACTTGACTCTCAAGGTTGGGATAAGAATGAAACGCTCGTGGTCGGCGATATGGGTGTGGATATCCTTATGGGTAAAGGTGCCGGAGCTGCTGCTTGCGGAGTGATTTACGGAAATGGATCTCCCGCGGAATTGAAAGAGGCTGGAGCTGATCATATCATATCCGATTTTTCAGAATTGATTGGGATTTGAATCGCGCTTTGGAAGAGTTGGCGGCATTCAAAACGTTATTTCATTGCATTAATGGAAGTGAGGGGTCTCACTTTGTTCAAGAAGAGAAACAACTAAGATAATCTTTGTGTTATATATGAATCTGATAACTAAATTTAGCCGTTTGTCGGTTGTTATGCTGACATTAGCTACGACATTGATTATGAAAGCACAAGAAAGAAAACTGCCGGCTCCTTCGTTTGATGGAGGTATGCCGATGAATGAAGTTGTGGCAAACCGTCACAGTGTCCGGGAATTTGATTCCTCTCGCGAAATCAGCGATTCAACGCTCGGTCAATTGCTTTGGATGGCGGCAGGAGTAAATCGTCCTAAGGCGGCTACCGGACGTTTTGGTGCGCCCGCCAATCGCAGTAATCCTACAGCCCTTAACTGGCAAGAAATCCGGTTGTTCGTTTTCGATAAAAAAGGCGTTTGGGAATATCAACCGTCGTCTCATTCTCTTTTGCTTGCCAAAGAAGGCGACCATCGTAATCTTATAGGGGGTACTAAAGAATTTTCACAGGACTTCGTGCTTGAAGCTCCCGTATCCATCGTTTTCATAGCAGATATTACCAACCTTCCAGATGAAGACCGTACCAAGGCTATGGCATTTGTCGATGCCGGCATAGCGTGTGAGAATCTTAACCTTGCCTGCGTGTCAGAAGGGATTGCAACTGTGCCTCGTGCCACGATGGATGCCGCTGGAATTTCCAAGCTATTAGGCTTGACTCCGCGCCAGATACCGGTGATGAACAATCCCATAGGTTACACCAAGAAATAAGCACATCGCCGGCTTCATCCGTAATCACGATTTTATATCCTGCGTATTTTGCCGATTATAACCGGAAAATACAACATATTTTGCACAAATTACCGATTATAATCGGCAATTTGTGCATTATTTTCTTGCATTACCGAGTATAGTTTGCTAATTGGGGTGTTTAGTTTCTTGTCCCATTTAATTGGCACGCCTCAACAATCGGAATTAACTTTATTTTTAGACGTCAAGGTGCGAAGGGCAAAGTTTGATTCTAATTTAGAAGGTCGCGTAGCTCCAGCGAAGTCGCCAAGCTATGCTTTAAGGCTGCAGTTGCAAGCAACAGTAGCTACGATCTGAGATAAAACATCTTAATGTATGGTATGATAATGCTGTTTTAGTTTGCATATCTCGGAATAATTAGTTATATATTGTATCAATATAATGGTAGTATTATGATGCGGGATACAAATAGTAGCTATATATTGTCATTATTGGATGGCTTTACGCTGGATAATGCGGATGATATTGCGCTCCAGATTGCTGAGAACTTTCGAAAGCGGCGCGTGGAGAAAAATATTACCCGACAACGCATCTCCGAGTTGTCGGGTGTGCCGTTATCTACTGTTGCTCGCTTCGAACAGAAAGGTCTTATCGCCTTTGAATCGCTTATAAAGTTGGCAATGGCTTTGGGCTTTGTGTCGGATATTCGAAATCTGTTTGGCTCTCCCAAATTTAACACAATGGAGGAACTTCAAATGATTCGCAGTAAAAGCGGTGACAAAAGGGCATATGTTAAACACAAGAAGTAGGTTAGTTTTCAGCGAGGCGGCGGTGCTGGAAGAAGCTGGCAGTGGCGAAGATGAAAAGGAAGGCACCAACAGCCTGCATGAGTGCTACTGTGTGGAAGGCGGCTGCGAATCCGATATTCTCTGCAATTACGCCTCCAAGCAAAATCCCGATTCCCATTCCCAAATCCCATGAAATAAGAATCGAAGAATTGGCTGTTCCTCGTTGGTCGTGACGTGCCATTTTGATAAACATATTCTGGAATGCCGGATACATCTGACCGTTGCCAAGCCCTACAAAAAGTGCCGAAAGATAAAAGCTCCAACGCGCCTCTACAAAAGAGAAGAGGGAATAACCAATAAGCGAGAGTAATACGCCGACCGTCGCATTAGCGGTCATCTTGCCTTGTCTGAGGCTTTTCGATCCAAAAAGTCGCGAGGTGATAAGTCCGGCAGAGAGCAACATGAAGAATATCCCCGTGCCATCAGTGATGCCGAGCTGTTGTTTGCCGTAAATAGCCACGTAATTACTCATCACGCCCCAGCATAGACCAAAGAAACAGATGTTTATTGCAAGCAACCATGCACGCCCCAAGAAGAAATGGTCAAGACTGAGAACCGGTTTCGCATGAACTTTCTCTCGTATAGGCAGTTTTATCCTTGTGGCGCAATAAAATCCCCCGAAAGCCAATATCAGCGAAATCCAGAAAAGGAGCATGAAATTGCCGGTGACATTATAGATGTAGATGCCTGCGCTCGGGGCTATAGCCATTGCGAGGTTATTACTCAGTCCGTAGTATCCGATTCCTTCATTGCGTCGAGATGAGGGAAGCACGTCAATAGCGACGGTGCTGTTGACCACCGTCGTGGCTCCGAACGGAATGCCGTGTAGAGTGCGGACAATGGCGAACATCAACAGTGTGCCGGCTCCAACATATCCTGTGAAACATATGAAGAACGCGAAAAAACATATTGCTGTCTCAAATACACTTCTCAGCGACCACGGGCCTCCTGAGCAAAGACTATTAAGACATAAGCATAGAACAAAAAACTAGGCGGGG
>DAWBVG010000194.1:0-9508 GCA_052279865.1 Muribaculaceae bacterium | reverse complement strand
TCTTGAAGTTAACTATGGACGTTATACCGCCGCCTGCACATGGTTTGAAGCTTTATTCGGAATTGACGTTACCACCACTACTTATGCTCCATCCACAGTTACCAACGAAATGGCTTCCATAGCTCGGTTGGCTGCCCACAAAGCGGTTGAGAATCCTGACAAGGTGACAGCAATTACCGAGTATGCGACCCCGGAAGTCAAGGAAGGAGACCTCATGGCACCGGTATATGTTGATTTCGGACCCAACTCCGTTTCACCAACGCCCTGGAACAATTTCACAACTTTTAAGCCATCCGATACACGCACTTGGCTCAAAGATACCGACGGCAACTTCGTAAGTACTGAAGTAAAAATACTCGGTGGATTCACGGGAAGTTATCTCGGAGTCAGCGGTGAGAGCAATCACACTGCCATCAAGGCGGCAGGAATTGAATTTCCCATTACTGCCTGGAAAGACGGTTTGATTGTAGCCGGCACCAAAGGGACCGGAAATACAGGCACAGCACGCGTTGCCATAACCTCATTGAACCCCTCAAAAAAATATGACATCACACTTCTTGCTGTCCGATACAACGGCAGTCGGGATGCCAGAATAACATCCTATAAAGTAATAGGGAATACAACATCTGCTGAAAAACAGATCAAACCCGGACTTAAAATCGCATCTTCCGGTAGCGGTGTATATTCATCATTCAACAAAGTGCCGTTTGAAGAATATGCCGTAACATATCCGGCAGTCATACCCGCAAGCGATGGCACAATAACCATCGAAGTCACCGGCATAGACACGGGAGTCGCCTGTGAGGGTCATCTGAACGCTTTGGTTATTGCACCCGCACATTAAATCATATTTATTGCACTATTTCGGGGACGCAGCTCTCTGCGTCCCCGATTTTTAACATTCAATTTTTACCATTTAAGAAATTTTTATATAAATTTGCAATCTAAGAGCACACAGCGCCGGCGCTGTGTGCTCCCCCTGCAGGGGGAGCGACCTGAAAAATTCGAAACTATCACACACAGTCAAAATAATCGGAGGCACTGCAAGAATGGAGGCCAACATCATTTATAGAATAACGAAAGGTGACGAAAAAGCACTTGACGCATTCATCGACTATTACTCCCAGCATCTCTACCGGATTGCATTCAGCATTACGGGAAACAAAGAGACATCGGAAGAGATAGTCAGTGATGTTTTCTTCGAAATATGGCAAAACAGAAAGGATCTCCTTAAAATCGACAATATCCTTATCTATCTTCGAAAACTCACCTACAACAAAACCATTTCGCGCAAGCGGCATGACGACATTATCGAATATGCTGATACTCCATCAGAAGAAATCCCGGAAGCTTACCATATACCGGTTGTGGCAGCCGACGAGGAAATAATATCAAGAGAGGAGGTAGATGAAATAAACCGTGCCATTGATGAACTCCCACCCAAATGCCGACATGTTTTCACCCTTGCAAAGCTCGAAAGAGTATCCTATGAGGAAATATCCCAACTTCTCGGCATATCTGTATCCACAATAAATTTTCATGTCAAGACAGCCGTAGGATTCCTTCGAAAACGGTTAAGACGTTTCCGACCCCCTGATTAGAGATATTCCACCCAAAAATCACCCGTTTCTCATAAAAATCACACTAATTTAAAAAAATTTCAACTTTTTCTAAAAAAAATCGGATTTTGACCTATAGATTTTTTTTTGAGATGCGTCTTATATAATAGAGACGGCAATTAAAAACGATGAAAGAACAAGAACAAAATAACCGAAACAGCGAAATCGAGGACAACGCAGCCCTCGACCGCATGTTGGATGCATGCCGTTTCCAGCCTGTCGATACAACCAGGATCAAGAATCTCGTCCATGAGAAAATCCGCAATCAGGAGACAGCCCGGAAACGTCGTCTGCGCCGCATCTTCGCGGGCACACTCTCGGCAGCCGCATGCGTGGCGCTTATCGTTGCTTTCGGTTTGAGTTATTTTTCATCTTCCACTCCCGATCTTTCATCCGCATCCATGCGCCAACTTGCACGCGCAGGATATAAGGAACTGATCGTGCCCGCAGGGCAGCGTCAGGAGCTCATTCTTCCCGACGGAACCAGACTCATTGCCAACTCTCGCTCGCGCGTGCGCTATCCCGAGAAATTCGAGGGTAAAGAGCGTCGCATCTACGCCAATGGCGAAGTTTTCCTTGAAGTGGCAAAAGACCGTAATCATCCCTTCGTGGTTGAATCCGCAGGATTTGATGTACGCGTGCTCGGCACCGTATTCAACATCTGTAATTCATCCGATTCCACAGCCTCTGTGGTGCTTGTAGAAGGGTCGGTAGAGATCGACATGGAAAACAATCGCAGCATCCGATTGAAACCTAACGACAAGGCTGAATTGCTTAACGGAGATGTGACATCACTCACACAGGTCGATCCCGAGAATTACACCTCATGGACCGACGGACTTCTATACCTGAAAGGTATGCCATTGTCGCAACTCACACGCACCCTGAGCGACCACTATGGAATTGAAATCAAATGTCAGGGATCTTTGGCAGGCGTCAAAGTCTATGGCAAACTTGATCTTCATGATAATGTTGACACGGTGATCAATTCAATACGAGAAATCGTGCCTATGAGAATAACGAGGAGCGGAAACAGCATTATGCTAAAACCATAAAAAACTCAAATCCAATCCTTAACACTCTTTGAATCTCTTCTCCCAAGTCAGGGCATCAGCTCCGACAGCACCCTTATTGTCTATTTTTAATTATAAATACATGAATATGACTCACAACACAACCTTCAAGCGAATAGTATTCGCCATCATGATTCTTCTTTCGGTCGCGGGCGTACAGGGTGCACGCAAGACCGTGTTCGAGCCTGACACTCTCCGTGTGCTTCGCAACCCCCTCCAGGGATGGGTAATGTATCTTGGCAGAACGTGGGATGAGAATTTCTGGGATGAAAGAGGATATGACAATATGAAGACAGCCGGCGACACAGGCACTGTGCGAGTGTCCGATTATGCTTCCTGTGCATATATTCGCACAAGTTGGGCATCTTTCGAGCCGGAAGAGGGTAAATATGCCTGGAACGATCCCGACAACCGACTTATGAAGCTCCTCCGCAGCGTGCGCGAACGTGGTTTGCGTTTGGCATTCCGAATCGTTGTAGATGGTCGCGACCAAGGTCAGAACACACCTCAATACGTATTTGATGCAGGTGCTGAAGGTTACTACGATCCTAAAAATCCGGGTAAAAACCTATCTCCCTATCCTGACGATCCTGTGTTTCAGGAGAAATATTCCAAATTCTTCCGCGAGTTTGCCAAACATTTCGACAATCCTGAAGAAGTGGAATTCATCGACGCCTACTCATTAGGGAAATGGGGAGAATCGCACTCTATGATTTATAAAGACAACAATAATAAAAAAAGCGTATTCGATTGGGTTATCAGCCTTACGACTGATTGCTTCAAGAAAGTACCCATGATAGTACATTATCACAGGATGCTTGGCGATCCGGATGACGATGGTTGGGGTAGCGTTCCGGCTGATGCAGAAGACCTGATTACAACAGCAATAAATAAAGGATTCTCTCTCCGTCACGATGCATTCGGAATGCATGGTTATTACCAAGACTGGGAAAAAGAGATGGCACGCAAATGGAATTTTCGCCGACCTATAATCATGGAAGGTGGATGGATCACCGGTGCTCATCACCGCTACTGGCGCGATCCCTCCGGCTTGTATCGTGAAGGTCACGCTGAGGATGTGCGCAAAGGGGAATATGACGCGGCAGCTGAAGCCCGCGTGAATATGATGGATTTACGCATCAACGATGAGACGCGTTCCTGGTTTGAAGATGCATTCCCCTTGGTGAAAGGGTTCGTGGCTCATGGTGGTTATCGTCTCTACCCTGCGTCTGTAGAGACTCCGGAAAGTTCACGCGCAGGAAAGAAAGTGAATGTAACCACCTCCTGGGAAAATATAGGTTGGGGATATTGCCCCACAAATATTCCACAATGGAATCAGAAATATAAAGTCGGCATTGCTTTGCTCGACGGCGCAGGTAATCCCGTAAAAACTGTCGTGGAGCACCGAAGCGACCTTTCAAAATGGTTTCTCGAACAGGGCGCGACGCACACCACAAGCTTCCCGCTCAAGGGTATCCAGCCAGGGAAATATCGCTGGGCTGTAGCCATCGTCGACACTACACACGACAATCGCCCCTCTCTCGAAATGGCAGTGGATTCATCACTCATCCTGAAAAACGGTTGGCTTCCCTGCGGAGAAATTTCTATTAATTAGGAATTAGGAGTGAGGAATTAGGAATTATTTCCGGGACCACTCAACGAAGAAATTAATTAAAACAACAATAACAACAATTAAAACCTTATGAATTCATCATCAAATCGTCAGCCGTGGCGTTCGAGAATCGGAACGCTGTGCGCGATTGGTCTCGTTTCAGCAATGGCGCCGTCGGCAATCTTTGCCGGCACGTCAATGTCGCGCGACAAATCGACGGGGCTTTACACCATGAAAGCTACTGACACAACTGTCAAAGATGTTCTCTCGTATATCGAGAAAAACAGCAACTATGTGTTCCTCTATGGCGAGGGAGTTGAAAACAAACTCTCTTCTCCGGTAAACATACAGCTCAAAGACAAAAAGATGGATGCAATCCTTGCAGAGGTATGTAAATCTACCGGTCTTCTTTACAAGATTTCAGGTCGACAGGTCACCATTACCAATGCAAAGACAAAAGCAACAAAGAACGAAAAACAGAAAGTAAGCGGTGTGATCACCGATCAGAACGGCGAGCCTCTGATTGGTGCAACAGTTATGGTGAAAGGCACAAGCGAAGGTGCAATCACCGACCTTGACGGTCATTTCACTGTAAACGCTGCCAAAGGTGATAAACTTCAGATTACCTATGTAGGTTTCAATCCTGAAACAATCGCCGTGGGCAACACCAATGATCTGAAGATATCAATGACCGAAACCGACAACACGCTCAATGAAGTTGTGGTCATCGGTTACGGAACAGTCAAGAAGAAAGACCTCACGGGAGCCGTTGCTTCGGTAAAGGGTGATGAGCTTGCATCTAAAAATACCACTACCCTCTCCACAGCACTTCAGGGTTCCATATCCGGTCTTATGGTGCGTCGCGACAACAACGCTCCGGGTGCTTCAGCCGGTTCGATGCATGTGCGCGGTGTGACAACCATCGGCGACTCAAGTCCGCTTATCATCGTTGATGGTGTGCAGTGCGACAATATCGACTACGTGAACGCCAATGATGTGGAGAGCGTGTCTGTGCTCAAGGATGCAGCTGCAGCTTCCATCTATGGTTCTAAAGCTGCGGCAGGTGTGATCCTTATCACAACCAAGCGTGGCGATGAATCCAAGATTAGCATTTCATATAACGGTGAGTTTGGATGGGAGATTCCCACAAAGCAGCCCGACATGGTGGGTGTGACCCGTTATCTTGAGATGAACAATGAGCTTCTTTATAACGATAACCCTGCAGCCGGATATTTCCAGCAGTGGTCTGCAGATCAGACAAAGAACTGGCTCAGTCTCAATGCAACCGATCCCGACCATTATCCCATCACCGACTGGCGCGGCATGATGCTGAAAGATTCCGCTCCACGCATGAGCCACACGGTGTCGCTTTCAGGAGGCAACAAAACAGTGCGTTCACAAGCGTCATTCTCATATGATGAGGTTGACGGTCTTTACGATGGACGCAACTTCCGTCGCTTCATGTTCCGTGGCAACAATGACTTTACTTTCAACAAATATATTACTGCCAGCGTAGACGTGAGCATCCGCAACGCACGCAATGAAACTCCCAACTACTCTCCGTTCGGAGATATCCGCAAGATGCCCGCAATATACCCGGCAATCTGGGAAAACGGAGGTCTGGCAGAAGGTAAGTCAGGTGCCAACCCCTATGGTCTCCTTACCGAAGGTGGTTCCGGTATTGCACGAAGCACACAAATCAGCGGAAAGGCTTCTCTAACTATCAAACCGATAGAGGGACTGAGCATTTCCGGAATCGTTTCTCCTTTCATCAATTATTCAAAGAACAAAACTTTCCGCAAAGCTGTCAGCTACACTTTGATGGACGACATCAATGCTTTCGGCGGATGGATGGAAGGAAACGGAAGTTCCTGGTCAACCAACAAACTCACCGAGACACGTAATGATAATTGGCACATCACCACTCAGGCACTCGCAAACTACATGCATTCTTTCGGTAAGCATGATCTAACTTTAATGGCAGGTTTCGAGAATTATGTAATGAGTTCTGAAAATCTCACCGCTGCCCGCGATCAATATGAGCTGACCAACTATCCCTACCTCAACATCGGTCCGGAAGACTTCAAAGACAACAGCGGCACCGGCACACGCTACACTTCCAACTCTTTCTTCGGTCGTGTGCTCTATTCTTTCGATAACCGTTATCTATTCCAGGCAAACATACGTCGCGACGGTTCATCTCGTTTCGCCAAGAAATATCGTTGGGGTACATTCCCCTCTTTCTCCGCCGGCTGGGTAATCACCAAAGAGAAATTCATGGAGAATGTGAATCCCGCAGCGCTTTCATTCCTCAAGCTTCGCGCATCATGGGGTAAACTTGGTAACGAACGTATCGGAGACAGCTATTTCCCGTACATGTCGCTCATGACATTCGGAAATTCCTTCTTATATGAGAATGGTTCCGTTATCTCCAGTAATACCGCCGCTATTCGCACGCTTGCAGTGCAGGATATTTCATGGGAAACCACAACTTCTACCGACATAGGTATCGACGCCAATTTCTTCAACAGCCGCCTGCGTCTCACCGCAGACTATTACTGGAAGAAAACCACCGGTATGCTTCTCGCAATCCAGATCCCCTACACAATGGGTTATGCAGATCCAAACACCAACGCCGGTAAGATGTCAACCCACGGTTATGATATCGAACTGAGTTGGAATGACCACATCGGAGACTTTACTTATGGCGTATCCTTCAATCTTTCCGACTTCATCTCAAAGATTGATTATCTCAACAATTCCGATATTGTCAAAGATGGCAAGCTGAAACGTGGTGGAGAACTATTCAACGCATGGTATGGCTATATTTGCGACGGAATCTATCAGACACAGGATGAAGTAAACAATTCTGCCCGTCTCAATAACACTGTAACAGTCGGTGACCTTAAATATCGCGATATCTCCGGTCCGGACGGCGTACCTGACGGTGTGATTTCCTCTGAATATGACCGCGTACCCTTGGGCAACTCCCTCCCCCGCTTCCAGTATGGTGGCACAATCAACGCCTCTTGGAAGGGCATTGATCTCTCTGTCGCTTTCCAGGGTATTGGAAAACAGAATGCATATCTTGAGCGAGCAATGGTTGAACCTCTGCGTGACAACTACGGCAATATTCCCGCCATCATTGACGGCAAATACTGGAGTGTGTTCAATACAGCAGCTGAAAATCAGGCTGCACAATATCCCCGTCTGACCAATACAACCAAGAACAACAACTATGCAGTGTCAGACTTCTGGATGTTCAACGGACATTATTTCCGTCTCAAAAATGTAACTCTCGGATACACACTTCCGCAACAGTGGACCAAGAAGGCTTTCATCCAGAAAGCAAGAATATATTTCAGCGCAAGCGACCTCTTCTCAATCGACAACTATCCCAAAGGATGGGACCCTGAGATGGGTGTTTCTGCATATCCTATCACCACATCACTCATCGTGGGTGTAAACCTTACATTTTAAATCATGAAACTGATGAATAAGACATTATATACATCCGTAGCCGCTGCGGCACTGATGCTTACATCATGCGAAAGCATGGACATGACACCTCTCACGCAGGGAAACAGCGAATCCTGGTATTCGACTGAGGTTGAGCTTGAGATGGCTGTCAATGAATTCTATATTCTCGGATATTGGAACCAGCCACTTGAGAGCTCCGAGCAATGGACCGACAACTTCACATATCGTCAGCAGAACCGCAATCCGGGTAGCAACGGTACGGTCCTCGACGGAACAATGAATGGACAGCAGTGGGAAGTTTATTCCCTATGGCAACAAAACTATAAGCTCATTGCCCGCGCCAACTCTCTTCTTGCAAACTACCATAAGGCTGCCGGAGAAGTGAGCCCGTCGCAACTCAATCGCTATGCGGGTGAGGCTCTTTTCTGCCGTGCGTGCAAATATGCCGAGCTCATTTGCTACTACGGAGACGTTCCTTATATGAACGGCACTGAAACAATCGAAGAAGCTTGTCAGGCTGGGCGACGCAACAAAGATGAGATCAAAGCCCTTGTCTACGAAGACTTCGACAAGGCAATCGAATACCTCCCGGTAGATTACGGCACTGCAGCAATGCATGTCACCAAAGGCGCAGCCATGGCAATGAAAGCCCGCTTTGCCCTCTACCTTGGTGATTTCGACCTTGCGGCAAAGGCTGCCAAAGACTGCATGGATCTTAAAGTTTATTCTCTTGAACCTGATTTTTCGAAACTTTTCCTTCAGGACACTGGCGTGAATCCGGAAAAGATTTTCTACATCCCTCGTTCGCTTGAGAATGATGTTATCCTTGACCAGTGGTTTGTCAACAATGGTCTGCCCCGTAATGCCGGCGGTTATGGCTCTGACAACCCGTCGTGGGATCTTTTTGCTGCATTCCTCTGCACAGACGGTCTTCCAATTGATGAATCGGATCTTTTCGATCCCCGTAATCCCTTCGCAAACCGCGACCCGCGATGCACAAAGACTATCGTGGAATTCGGAACCGAACATTGTGGATTTGAATACAATCCCCGTCCGGATGTAACGCAGGTAATGAACTATACTACCGGCAAAATGCAGAGCAACAATGACAACCGCGCAGTAAACCAATATGCATCCTATAACGGTCTTATCTGGAAAAAAGGTATCGATATTTCCTGGACTCAGAATGGTAAGAAAGTGGCACGTGATTATCTCATGATGCGTTATGCAGATGTGCTTCTTATGTATGCCGAAGCAAAAATCGAGCTCAACGAACTCGACAATAGCGTAACGGATGCCATCAACACCGTTCGCGCACGTGCATATGGTGTGAAACTCGCCGACACTTCCATGTATCCTGCAGTGAAAATGGGCTCGCAGGAAGAGCTTCGCAAGGCTGTGCGTATCGAGCGCCGCATGGAACTTGCCAACGAAGGTTTAAGATATATGGACCTCATCCGCTGGAAACTTGCAGCTAAAGCACTCAACGGTTACAACTACATCAACCTGCAGCCCGATGAGCTTCTTAACAATATCGTGAAGAAAGACCTCTGGTTCTGGGGCATGACTCCTCAGATTGATGAAGATGGTCTTGCCGACTTCTCGGCTCTTTATAACGCAGGTCTTGTGGCATTAGGTGCAAAACGCGTGTTCCCCGATCGTCAATATCTCTGGCCGATTCCGACCCGCGAAATGACCCTCTGTCCCAACCTCAAGAACAATCC
>DAWBVG010000193.1:0-3992 GCA_052279865.1 Muribaculaceae bacterium | reverse complement strand
ATATACCACAAATATGGATCTTGCCCAAGCCGAGTCCCACCGCAATTATAACGGAAATAACTATGACGGCTTGCACTGCCGAATGTTCAAATAAAATACTTTCTATCCAGTCCATTTTGCAAAATTACAAAAAAGGCATCAAATAACGACTATTTTTAATAGCATCTTAATTATCGTGCAAGAGATACATTCACTGCAATTCCATAATTGGAATTGGAAGTGGGATAAGAAGAGCTTGACACAAGCGGCGTGTTGACCTGATGATCAAAGAAAGCCGACAGGGTGATGCGTTTGCTCAATATATAGCTTGCCATAAAATTCACAGAGAAGGTGCGTGTGCCGTTTGTTGCCTGTGTAAAAGCAGTCTCGATACGTCTTATCAGCGACTGATTGTTTGACAATGCCAAGTCGAGATTCACCGACAGGTCGTTCGAAACGCCTCCCTGCCTACTGCCTATTTTGAGAATCTTATTGAAGTTGGCAATCTTATATCCGGCTCCAACAGAAAGTTGTTTACTTGTTGTCTCCACAATCTGTCCCGCTGAAGTATTCAGATTCAATGTGCGAGAATCACGATATTCAGCATTAAAAGTCATATCATTGAATAATGTGACTTTTACGCCTAAAAGCGGAGCGAACTTTTCAGTGATGGCTACGGATGTGATATTGAATGGTGATGAAGGAATGGGCATTCTGGTCTGCTCATTCAATATAAATCCACGGTCGCCTCCAACACTGACCCAGTTCATAAAGCTTGAATATGATCCTACCGAATATGTGCATTGATATGCATGGGTCAGAGTAAACGCTTTAAACCATTTCTGAAGATTACCTAATTTTATCAACCCGTCGTAAGTCACTCTCCAGTTTGGACGCATCGCGCTCAATCCTTCGAAGTGCTTGAGACTTATTTTCTCCGGGCTGCTTCCGCTGTAAGCTGCGAGGAATGCGGGAATCAATACATCTGAACTTGTTGCGCTGACGCCACCATGTTCCGGATTGTATGTTGTGCCTGCAAGAGGAGAATCTTCAAGGAAGCCGGTTGTGGGATATGCTGTGCCATGGTAAGAAGCCTCTACCCTGCTTGCAACTCTTGGAATATATTCCAGGAAACGGTTGAAAGATTCCGAAGAATATCCATCCTCAGCTTTTGAATTCTTCATCGCCGACATGATTGCAACATGCGTACGCATGTACGAGCCGGAATAAGAAGTAGGCATTCCCGCATACATAAACTGCATTTGCTCGGTTCTGGAATCAGTAAGATTCGAAGTGAGCAATATTTTCAATCCTTTTATCGGTTCAAGGTTCAGTTCAAAATTAAATTCCTTGCTGTTGGTCCAAAGAGCGGGAGAAACTTGATCTGATTCAGTGATAAGCCAGCCTCTGTCAAGCGCCTTGTCAACATAGTCTTTACCGTAGAAACCGAATGCGAAATCAAGTCCCGGAGACATAGGACCATGTGAAAGCGACTGACCGAATACATTTCCCACATTTGGCGAGAATAATGGAAGATTCAACGAATGCCCGCTTCTCCAACGGAATGACAGAGACCGGGGCATCATAAGGAAGCGAAGTCCGTATTCAGCAAATTCGTTGGCTAAATTCTTCTTTTCGTTCTTATTTTCACGCACAGTGATTTTAACAGTTTGAGAACCCCGATCAAGAATCTCAACCGTATTTTCATCAATAATCTTATAGTTGAGCTTCTTGGGTTGACCGTCAGCCACAGCTGCAAACCTGATTTTTTTAGTCTTGAGATTATGTTTAACCAATGTGCTTGTATCAGGCGACAGCGTGAATGCTCTTTCAAATCTTTTCTCTCTCTGACGCGCCGCATTATTTCGAGAGTTATTGCTTCGAGCGCTTGAAGAGGAAGAGAAACGTTTGTTGATCTTCTGAAGATATTTCGATTTATTGAAAAGTGTCTCGAAATTCAGACGTGCGTCGGCATTCCATGTGGTCTGGTTTTGAATTGTATTGCCAAGATATAGACCTTCAACTGTCGCGCCTTTGTCCCAGCGATAAACAGAATTGTAGGTTACCGATCCCGATAGATAATCAAGAGCAGGAATGCGATTGAAAGGCGCACGGTATGTTCCCGTAAAGGTCTGATTATAATTCCAGGGTGTGCCGAGGTGTCTGATTGATGACATAACTGTGTCTTTCCACTGCTCATATTTGTCAGCAAACAGGCGTCGGTTCACAGCACCGAGCGTTTCCTCAATTCTGGCTGTTGTATTGCTTGAGAATGTCAGGCTTAACGATTTGATCAGATTCCATGTGATGCTAAACTGACGATCCCATATGAAGTTCTTGCTGACCTGCACAGGAAGCTGGAAATCGACATCTACCTCACTGCGTGTCTGCTGTTCGTAATAATAACGATGCATTCCTGTATAGAATGTAAGGTTATTGAAAAGCCAGTTGACTTCCCATTCACGGAAAAATTTTGCAGTTTTACTTTTACCTTTAATCCAAGCGAACGGTTTCAATGGCTTGATATAAGGTGAATATGAATATTGGAAACTGCCTCGATAATCATTGGTGTTTTCATATTCCGTGGTAGGATCGATATTCTTCTGCTTATTGTAAGAGAAGGAAAGAGTAAAGTTTGCCGGATCCCAGGGCATAGGATTTTTGCTCTGCACATTGAATTTAAAATTCGACAGAGAGAAACTTTCCACGCTTTTCTTCGTCACTGCGTAATTCTTGATTGAATCCTTCTCATGTTTTGTCTGAACAGCATCAAGAGCCTCCTTAAGAAGTATGTCCTGATCGAGAGGATTATATTTGGGGGTAACGGTTTCCTGCGATTTGGAAAAATATATTGGAGCGGAAAGTTTGGCTTTCTCAGGCAAGAACTTGCCAAGATCTCCCTGCACTGCAATGTTGTATTGCTCATAATCCTCCATTCTGCGAGATTTCAATGGTTGATCTACGGCGCCAAAGCCCGATGTCTCCTTATGTGCAGAGAAATTTACCATGGCAATATCGCTCATGGCGAGATTGACATTTGCATTTGCCGCCCATCCTCCTGATTCGTTAAAGTCGGTAACCTTGAGTTCATTCACCCATACGTTTCCATCCTTAACGCTATTGGATCTGTTACGGATACCAATGAGCATGACGCGAACATCACTGAGACTCGGATTTCCGAGCACAGCTACAGTGTTCTGGACATTATCGGGATCATGCCCTGTATAAAGTATCGTATAGCCGACACCATCCACGTTTGCACTCTTATCGCGGTTTCGTGCCGTCTTTAAGGTTGTGAAGATATCAAGAGGAATATTGAGGTAATTGGCGAGGGGCCAAACACGAGCGCGATCAGCTGAATTGAAATTATTATAGTTTCCCGGAGGTGTTAGTTCCAGAGGAATCTCATATTCATAATAATTGTTCTTGACATCGGATCCAAGCCTGATAAATATAGAGAGGTCTCCATTTCGAAGTGATGTGGCATTATCGATAAGAGCTTCAGCATGCACCCACATCTGCAGACGTTTGTAGATACGCATGTCGAGCTGAGTGTTTTTGTAAATGCCGCGGGCGTCACCGGGTTGCAACCCCTTTACAGTGATGGAAAGAGATTGCTCATTGAGCTGAGTCGCTTGTGACTGACCCGGATCCTGGATCCTGTCTACACCAGGAGGCAATACGTAGTTAACAGGTGTCCTTCCCGAATTCTCCTCGATGTTTACAACTGTCATGTCGATTTCACCTTCAGCCGGAGAATCATTGCGACTGTTAAGGTTGAAACCATAGTCGCGCCACTCTCCTCTTACGAGTTCAAGTGTGGCGAACCGGAGGTGAGTGGTTTCCTTGAAACCTGTCATAAACATTCGTGCGAACCTCACTGTGGAAAAATCACTGATTCCTCCAACTACTTTTTCCGGTGCGCTCAAAGGTATCTTAAACTGATACCAAACAGCATCCTGAGGACCAGCAGGAGTGTTTACCCTTTTTTCAACCTTGTCAGTCACATAGTT
>DAWBVG010000192.1:0-6603 GCA_052279865.1 Muribaculaceae bacterium | reverse complement strand
GACAGATGGTGTGCGGATGCTGATTTTGTATTCAACCTTGCCGGAATAAATCGCCCTCAGAATCAAGATGAATTTATGACTGGCAATTTCGGTTTTGCATCCACGTTGCTCAACACATTGAAAAAACATGGCAACAAATGTCCAATAATGCTCTCAAGCAGCATACAAGCTACTCTTGACAATCCTTACGGAAAAAGCAAACGTGCCGGTGAGTTGTTAATGCAGGATTATTCTAAAATTACGGGAGCAGACGTGCTCATATATAGATTCCCAAATGTTTTTGGAAAATGGTGCCGTCCGAATTATAATTCTGCCGTTGCTACATTCTGTCATAATATAGCAAATGACCTGCCAATATGTGTCAACAATCGTGACACGTTGCTCACCCTGGTATACATCGATGATCTAATAGAGGAAATGATTGCCGCTCTGTCTGGTAATCCACACCACGATCCTGACGGATTATGTAGTGTTCCCATAAGCCATCAAGTTTCTCTTGGTGAAATAGTTGATCTCCTTAATGAATTCAAGAAATACAATCAGAACCTTGGTGTGCCGGATCTAACGCCCGGTTCTTTTTCAAAAAAGCTTTATGCCACATATCTGAGTTACTTACCTAAAAATAAAATAGCTTATGACCTTAAAATGAATTGCGATTCAAGAGGATCCTTTACTGAGATAATACGCTCGGCATCGGCAGGGCAGATCTCTGTAAACATATCCAAACCGGGCATTATAAAAGGACAGCATTGGCATCATTCAAAAAATGAAAAATTTATTGTTGTCAAAGGTCATGGGCTTATACAGCTTCGACATCTTGAATCTGACGATATAATCGATTTCGAAGTAAATAGCGAACAACTTAAAGTTATCCAGATGTTGCCGGGATACACTCACAATATCATTAATCTTTCCGATTCTGAAGATCTCGTTACCCTTATATGGTGTGATGAGAAGTTCAATCCTGAAAAGCCGGACACTTTTTTTGAACCAGTATGATGAGAACCGATTTTTCCAATATAAAGTTTTCCAATAGTGGCAAGCTAAAACTTTTGATTATTGTTGGCACCCGACCGGAAATAATCAGACTTGCAGCTGTTATAAACAAATGCCGTGAATACTTCGACACGATATTAGCTCATACAGGTCAAAATTATGATTATAATCTGAATGGTGTTTTCTTCAAAGACCTAAAACTTCAAAATCCGGACGTATATCTTGACGCGGTCGGTAATGATCTGGGTGAGACAATGGGCAATATAATAGCATCCAGTTATTCCCTGATGACAGCTATAAATCCAGATGCCGTACTTGTTTTGGGCGACACCAATTCATGTTTGAGTGTAATCAGCGCAAAACGTCTACACATCCCAATCTTCCACATGGAAGCAGGTAACCGATGCTTTGACGAGTGCCTTCCGGAGGAAACGAACCGCCGGATCGTTGATATAATTTCGGATGTCAATATCTGTTACTCCGAACATGCCCGACGTTACCTCAACGCATCCGGAGTAGCACCGCAACGCACATATGTCTGTGGTTCTCCAATGGCAGAAGTGTTGAGATCCAATCTGAATGAAATAGAAGCGAGTGATATTCATTCGCGACTTGACCTTGAAAAAGGGAAGTATATTCTTCTTTCTGCCCACAGGGAAGAAAATATTGATACTGATAAGAATTTCTTCTCTCTTTTCAATGCAATAAATTCTCTGGCTGAAAAATATAACCTTCCAATTCTCTATAGTTGTCACCCTCGAAGCCGAAAGAAACTTGAATCTTCCGGTTTTGAACTCGACAGTAGAGTTATACGTCACGAGCCACTGGGATTCCATGATTACAATTGTCTTCAGATGAATGCATTTGCAGTTGTCAGCGATAGCGGGACATTACCGGAAGAATCATCATTTTTCCTATCTGTTGGTCATCCTTTCCCGGCAATATGCATAAGAACATCCACAGAACGTCCGGAAGCACTCGACAAAGGAAATTTCATTCTTGCCGGGATCGACACAGATTCTTTATTGCAGGCAGTAGATGTGGCAATTGAGATGAATAGAAACGGATTGATTGGGATTCCTGTACCTAATTATACTGATGAAAACGTATCTACAAAGATTGTAAAACTAATCCAAAGTTATACAGGAATCGTAAACAAAACCGTATGGCATAAATAAGTTTAAGACCGTGAAAATACTAATAGTTACACCGCATTTTTATCCCGAATCGTTCAGATGTAATGAAATGGCATTTGAACTTCAACGTCGTGGTCATAAAGTCTCTGTAATGACCGCCATTCCGGATTATCCGGCTGGAAAATTTTTCGATGGATACGGTATCTTCAAAAAAAGAAGGGAGGTAATAAATGGCGTTACGGTTCATAGATCAATGATTATACCTCGAGGATCCGGAAGAGGGAGAAGAATTGCTTTGAACTATCTCAGCTATACTTTTTTTGCATCCCTCAAAGCCTTTTGGTTCGGTATAACTCGTAAATATGATGCTGTGCTTATTCATGAAACCTCTCCTGTTATGGTAGGCATTCCTGCAACCATCATAAGCAAACTGCAGCATATACCTCAGTTGTTTTGGGTGCTTGATCTTTGGCCCGAAAGCCTGACAGCTGCCGGCGGTATTAACAATAAAACTGTTTTAGGAATATTTGATTCCCTTACCAGATGGTTATATAAGCATTCTTCCAAAATACTGATCGGTTCAAAAGGTTTCAAGAATTCCATCCGTCAAAAAGGAGATTTCGAAAATAAAATCCAGTACTTTCCTTACTGGGTTGACGATATTGAGCCGTCTGCCGTCGGGGTGCCCCAACTCCCGAAAGGGTTCAATATTGTATTTACAGGGAATATGGGAGAAGCTCAGGATTTCAATAATGTCCTTGAAACTGCAAGAATTCTTAAAGACAAATCAGACATTAACTTCATATTTGTGGGTGACGGTCGTAAGAAGAACTGGATTGAGAACTTTGTCAAGGAAAATGACCTTCATAATGTTTTCTGTCTCGGGCGCTTTCCTCTTGCAAATATGCCCGAATTCTATAAGCGTGCCGACATCCTGTTCCTCTCACTCAACAGCAGCCCAGTCTTTTCTCTGACAGTTCCGGCAAAACTTCAATCATACATGGCTTCCGGCAAACCTGTGGTGGCAATGATTAATGGAGAGGGCAGAGACCTGATTAAGGAAGCTGACTGCGGATGGTCTGTTTCCGCGGCTCATCCCAAAGAATTAGCAGATCTTCTACTCTTATTGAGTAAAGAAGAGCCGGAAATATTACGCAAAAAGGGAGAAAATGGCAAATTATATAGCGACCGCAATTATAACTTCACAAAATGCATCGACAGACTTGAAAAAATGTTGACACAAAATAATAAAATGAAGTTTTAATGGTTTATTATTAAGGATTATTATATATTCGTAATTACATAAACATCTGAAACCGGCTTATTGGAGTGAATAATGTAACCAAATATCATCTTTGTTTGGCGAATCCATTCATATTGAATGGAGTAACATGGATATGCGTATGGTTACTATATAATCTCGGATGGAGTCATCTATGTCCTCCCCTATCTCCGGAACTTGTTTTCTTTATCTTATCAACCTCCGTTATCTCTATCATAATAGGGATTATAACATATAAACGGAATCTTATCTCCTTTAAACCGGTTGATAATCCAAATGCAAAGCCAGTATTTTTATGGCTGATATTCTTATATATTCTTCTATTAGTAGAGATTGTCATTGTCGGGACCGTACCTCTCATTGGATATGCCACTGGAAATGTAACCATAGAGTATACCGAATTCGGATTACCATTCATTCATGTAATAATCGTGAATGGATTATCTGCGACATGCTTATTTTCATTTTATTGCTACAAATCGACACCAATAAAAAAGAAGAAACGTCAATTTATAATTGCATGTATACTTTGCCTCGTTCCTTTTGTTTTAATATTTAACAGGGGTGGTATTATTGCAAATATAATCGGAATATTATTGCTATCTATTGTCACTGCAAAAAAGCCATTTAAACTATTATTGAAATGCATCTTTTCTTTAATAGTTTTACTTTTCGCATTTGGTTTGGCTGGAAATATCAGATTTGGCAAATCAGGAATGGACCGGTTTACACAACTTGCCCAACCAACAAAAGCATTCACAGAATCTCATATTCCTAATGAGTTCTTATGGTCATACCTATATATAGTTAGCCCTCTTGCAAATACCCAAAACACAATAAATCATTCAAATTACGGTAATTACGACACTGAGGATCTACAAAATATTATTATTTACGAAATGGTTCCTCAGATCATATCAAAAAGGATTGCCGGTGAACAAGAAGAAACTAATAAAGCAAATCGGGCAAGGTTAGTGGTCTCTTCCTTCACAGTATCGTCATTATATGGAAGAGCATACAATTATTTAGGGTGGCAAGGGTTATGGTTATTATTTGTTTTCTTATTAGCTTTTATAGCAATAAATATAAATCTCGTGCCGAAACGATCTAAATATTACTTCCCATTGATTATCTCTGTTGATATTATTGTGGTCTTGAATCTTTTCGACAATATGCTAACTTATATGGGTCTCGTGCCTCAGGTGCTAATCTTCATTTCTTTATATTTCGCATCAACTTTAAGTTTTAGTCATATCAGAAAAAAATCCCATAAAAACCGCATTAAACTATTTGATGGGAATTTATAATCTCGGGGAACGAAACTATCGGTCCCAGATGCCCTCTGCTGATCCTTTGATTATTTTATTGAACTGTATATAATTAAATATAAACCCACTTAAATTTAATACACACATTCCACCGATTATTCCAGGCAACCCCAATACGCTCCCTAAATAATAGCAAAAAGGTAAATAAACAATTGCCATGCAAAGCGTATTTATCATCTGTAATCTTAATTTACCTAAACCATTAAGAAAGTTTGAATATGTTAGGCTGCACATAATTATCCAAACATATATAGCCATCGGAACTGAAACCGAGATTCCAATTTCTACTTCTGAACCTACCCAAATTTTATAAAACCATTCAGAAGCAAAAGTCATGAATATTATTCCAACAGTTGCTATCAACAAAACTCTCCTGATCTTTGCCATAGTGTTTTGGATCCATTGCATATCACCCATTGCATAGGCATCTGTTGTTGCAGACCACATAGGAGCCAGGATTAAATTCATACACATTAGCACAATACTATAATATCTATAGGATACACTATATTGAGTCACAGTCTCAGGTCCAAGCTCATGGGAAATAAGCAAATTTACAAGAGAAAACAAAACGATACCTGATATTTGCAATATAAAAAAATGCATTCCTATATTGAACAGGTCACCAAGGCATCCCTTATCTATGCATTTTATCGAAGGGGACAGACTTTTGTATTTTATTTTAAAAGTAATTGGATAAGCAATCAAATAAACAATTAATGGAGCAGACGTATATATTACTGCAGTTAAGAGCAGTGTTCCCTCTGTAAATTCCGACAAAATAAATATTACAAACAAAGATAAGACATGACCTGATACTATAAGGAAATTATTGACAGCCGACAATTGCATGGCAAGATAGACGCTCCCAATAATTTTGAATATAAAATTTATACAATATAATATAAAGGATAAATAAACAATCTCATTCAGATGTGGCACCTGCGTAACAGGCGCATTCAATATGCTATTCCAATCTATAAAAGGTCTTGCCAAGGTATATATTAAGACAAACCCTGTTACCAAGGCAATAAGCATGAAGAAAGTGGTGCTAACATAAATTCTTGCACGTTTTGTGTCATCTTTTGCAAGACATAATGCCAGTTTATTCCGCATACCATTTCCAAGACCGATATCAAACGAGTCAATCCACATAAGGATAGAGCTCAGTGCCAGCCATACACCAAATTCGTAGGGATTTAAAAATTTTATAGTCGCCGGAACTAATAAAAAATATGTTATGGAATCAATGATTTTCAAACCGATTGAAACAATAATGTTTTTACGAGCTTTAACAGTCCGCAAATCGCCTTTTAACATCCAATTGAAAATCATCAGAGATTCAGTGATTGTTTGTATTTGTTAAGATAGTCTCGGATTTTTGGCTATCTCCACGAGCTGCTCCAGCGAACTTGATTTCTTCGGACGCTGTCCCACACAATGATCGAAGAAAGAGAGACGATGCACATCGCTGCCGCAGATATCAATCATCCCTTCTTTGAGAAGCCATTCGCATTTCTTACGCGCAGTTTCCCCATAACCGTCAACAAGCGACATGTAATTGGTCTGAAATAACAGTCCACGATCCTTCCATTTATAATAATCCTCCTCTTCCATATACCGATAACGCTCCGGATGGGCAAGAACAGGAGTATAACCAAGACTTATCACCCCCTCTATCATCTCATCCATGCCATAAGGAGGATTCATATAGCTGGTCTCTACCAGAAGGTGCTTCCCCGCATCACCGATAGGAAGGAACTCATTCTTTTGCAATCTTTCCTCAAAAAGCGAATCGAGCATGTTTTCCGACGCAAGCCTGAGATCTATCGCCCCGTCATATGCCTCTTTAAGCTCAGAG
>DAWBVG010000191.1:0-2057 GCA_052279865.1 Muribaculaceae bacterium | reverse complement strand
GAGCGCAATATATTTTATCGACCTGCGGACTGCGGGAGAGTGCCTCCACGATGGCGTGTTCCCTGCCTCCGCTGCCTATGACCAATACTTTGTTCATGTTTTTTAGGCTTTAGGTGTTAGGCTTTAGGTTTTAGATCTTTTCGGCGAAGTTTTCTCTAACGCCTAATGCCTAAAACCTAAAGCCTCTCGTTAACTTAATGTTTAAAATGACGCATTCCGGTGAAGAGCATTGTGATGCCTTTCTCATTGGCTTTCTTGATGGAATCCTCATCGCGGATTGAACCACCGGGCTGAACGATGGCTGTCACTCCATATTTGGAAGCGAATTCAACAGTGTCGTCGAAAGGAAGGAAACCATCCGAAGCAAGCACAAGTCCATCTGTGTGACCTGCAGCCTTGGCTTCCTCAAGAGCGATCTCGGCTGAGCCTACGCGGTTCATCTGACCTGCGCCTACTCCAACCGTCGCGCCATTCTTAACGACAACGATAGCGTTGGATTTTACGTGCTTAACCACGCGCCATCCGAAATTCATGTCCGCGAGTTCCTCTGCGGAGGGCTTACGTTCGGTAACGGTCATATCCTCTTTGATTTCTTTGCATTCGAGATCGGCATCCTGCACGAGCAGACCGCCGGTAACGCCGACATATTGCTTTTGCTTTTTGTCGCATTTTGCCATGTTGACCTGCAGCAGGCGCAGATTCTTCTTGGTTGCGAACACCTCAAGAGCCTCCGATGTGAATTCAGGTGCCATTACGATCTCAAGGAAGATAGGCTTCATCAGTTTGGCGGTTTCGCCGTCGAGAGGTCTGTTCACGGCAACGATACCTCCGTAGATGCTGACTTTATCAGCTTCGTAAGCCTTTGTCCATGCCTCCTTGATATCTTTGCCTGTAGCGGCGCCGCAAGGATTCATATGCTTGAGACCAACAGCGAAAGGTTCGTCAAATTCGCGTACGATCTGAAGGGCTGCATTGGCATCCTGGATATTATTGTATGAAAGTTCTTTGCCACCGAGCTGTTTTGCGTATGCCACAGAATAAGGCACTTCCTCCTCAGAGCGGTAGAACATGGCGTGCTGGTGGGGATTCTCGCCATAACGGAGACTCTGAACCTCATCGAAAGCGAGGAAGAGTTTCTCGTCGAGTCCAGCCTGACGACGCATATAAGTGGCTATATGCGAATCATAGAGGGCGGTATGCGTGTATGCCTTTGCAGAAAGTTTGAGACGAGTCTCGAGATTTGTATTTCCGTTTTCACGGATTTCAGAGAGAATAGTATCATAGTCTGAAGGATCGCATACCACTGTCACATCGCGGAAATTCTTTGCCGCGCTGCGGAGCATGGAGGGTCCGCCTATGTCGATATTCTCCACCGCATCTTCCATTGTCACACCTTCCTTGGCGATTGTAGCCTCGAAAGGATAAAGGTTGACACATACCATCTCTATTGTCTCGATGCCATTGGCTTCAAGTTGAGCCATATGGTCAGGGATATCACGGCGTCCAAGGAGACCGCCGTGCACTTTGGGGTGAAGAGTCTTTACGCGACCATCGCAGATCTCAGGGAAACCTGTGACATCACTGATGTTGATAACGTTCACACCGTTTTCACGGAGTTTGGTCATTGTGCCGCCGGTGGCAATGATCTGCCACCCGAGGTCCTGAAGGGCTTTGGCGAATTCAACCACTCCCCTCTTGTCGCTTACGCTGATTAATGCTCTCATATCGTTGTTAGTTCAATTCGTTTTAAGAAGTCTGGCTATGACTTCCGGATATAGACGATGTTCCTCAGTATGAATCATATCCTCCAATTCGGCGATGTCTTTGCCATCGTAGGGGATAGCTTTCTGGGCAATTATCTTGCCTCCGTCGAGGGTCTCGTCAACATAATGTATTGTTATCCCGAACACTTTGACGCCATATTCGAAAGCGTCGCGGATGCTGTGTGCTCCCGGAAATGCCGGCAATAATGCGGGATGAAGGTTTATGATGCGTCCGTGATAGCGGTTGAGCAGTTCATCGCCGATGATTCGCATATACCCCGCGAGGCATACGAG
>DAWBVG010000190.1:0-5131 GCA_052279865.1 Muribaculaceae bacterium | reverse complement strand
TGATACATTAGGAATAAGGTGGTTCATATTGCGCCATCCACCTTGAGCATCAGCCTGCACCGGGCTGACAAGAGCTGCAGCTCCAAAGAGGAGGGCAGCTGAGATGAAGTAATTTTTCTTCATTGTTTTTGTTGTTTAATTAATTATAAAATATTGATCTCGATATTTACGAGAGGCGCGTGGCGCTTGTGGTCACGCGCCTCATAAATTTCAAATAATTATTTATTTCAAATATTAATAACCCGGATTCTGCTGCCAGTTTGTATGGGTAGCCATCGTGCCATTGCTGAGAGGGAAAAGACGAAGATTCTTGTTTGTCTTCGCACTCGGGTTAGCCTCATGTTTGTACCCCCAGTCATCCTCAAACATACCATTACGGATAAGGTCGTTGCGACGCCACATTTCCATAATTAGCTCTCGTCCGCGTTCATCCATCAAATCTTTTAGAGTTGGAGTGCCTGTAAAATGAGGAGCATGGGCACAATCTCTAACCATATTAATCAGATCTGCAGCAGTATGACCCAATGTAGGTGTACCACCCTTTATCAGACACTCTGCCTTCATAAGAAGGATATCGGCAAAACGGAATACGGGAAAATCATTTCCTTGTAAACCTTTCTTATCCCATTTACCCAATTCATAATCCTCCTTTTTGGGGGGATATTTGTATAGACGAGCACCCTTAAGTAGATTAGCTGGGCTACTTTCTGGCCCAACATCGAACTCATCTATATTACTCCACTCTATCTCTTTTGTATAGACTACATTCCTTTTACCTCTGCCACTACCGAGTGTCAATTTGGTGTCAGTTTTATTATAATTTTCATCAAACATATAATGCTGACCCACTGCAACCATGTCATTACGCTCGTCACCTTCAAGACAGAAACGATCTACCGCCTCAGGTGTCATTACGTATGTTCCTGATGGAGTTTCACCAGGATACCATCCCCATGTTCCGCCCTCGTTGAAAAGACCGATTGAACGGAAATCCCAATCGCGGTTAGGCTGCCAGCCACCCCAGTAACCATTGCCAAATTTCAATGGATCGAAAGGAATAGCATAGATAAAGTCTTTGATCTGATAGCCATTATCGGGAAAGAATTTTTTACGGTAACCATCTCCGACCTCAAATAATCCGCTATTGATAATGTCATCACAAACCTGAATACAGTCATTAAGTTTCGGATTGGGAGTATTGGCATCTACAGTTGTAATATCATTAGTATATACCCCCCAATTGAGATAAAGCTTTGCGAGTAATGCCTTAGCCATCCATTTGTTGGGAGTTCCATATGTATAGATGTCACTTGCTTCATTCAAGTCTGGCATAGCCTCAAGAAGTTCTTTCTCGATAAACTCAGCAACCTTAGCTCTTGGAGAGCGGTCAAAGTCAAGTTCGCCTTGATCTGTCTGAATCACATGATCCTGAATGGGCGCATCACCATAAAGATCCATAAAAAGGAACATATAGAAGGCACGAGCAACACGAAGTGGCGCAAGATGAGCTACATCAGTTGGGTCGGCAGGATTCTCATACTGCTTCATGACTATGTTACACATTGTCATACCCTCCATCAGAGGACCCTCCTGTCCACCGGAAGTATGGTCGGGACGAAAGCGATGCTGTGCATAATACACACGTCGACCATTGTCAAAGTAGTTTCCTGCAAAGCTTACACCCATAGCCTCATCGCCCGACATAAATACGGTCTCCCAGAAGTTTCGGCCAACCCATGCTTCATTTCTGATATAGTAATAACATTTGCTATATTCACCGAATGATGCAATCTCAGAATCCGGAAATTCCGGAAGATCAACAGTGATGGGCACATCAAGATCGGTGCAAGCTGTCGCTCCCGTGAGTACACCGGTCAACATCAATGCTTTTATATATGATTTCATTGTATTAATGAGCTTTTATTAATGATTAGAAATTAACGTTAACACCCACAAGAATCTGTCGGGCACGAGGATAATGATCGTGACGGGAATCTATACCCGGAGTAAGACCACTCAGACAGATTTCAGGATCGCGACCCGAGTATTTTGTAATTGTGAACACATTATTAGCAGACACATAGATGCGGATGCTGTCAAGCCATTTATTGAAACAGTTGCGGAATGTATAACCGAGTGTTACGGTAGACAGCTTGAAGTAAGAGCCATCCTCAAGCCAACGGCTTGACGGCATCGATGAGTAATGGTCGTAAGTGGTTGTGCCATCTTCGTTTTTCACCCAATACTGGTAATTGCGAGCATCCTGAAGAATGTTCTTACCACGAGAAACATTTCCAAGGTAACCGAATGCTGCCTTTGGCTCATTGAATATTTTCTGACCGAAAACGCCAGTGAAGAATAAATTCAAATCCCAGTTCTTCCAAGTAATGTTATTGTTCCAACCCATTGTGAGCCAAGGTTGAGCACAACCTACTTTCACACGGTCTTTCTCTTCAGGAGAGGTAGTAGTAACGTAATTACCATTCTCATCAACCATTCTCTCTCCTGCGAAATCCTCACGGGTCTTGTCATAGACATAGAAACAGGAGTTTCCCTCTTCGTTGATACCTGCATAATCCCAGGTGTAGAATGTACCGATTGGCTCACCTTCTTGAATACGCTGGATACATGTAGCTGATGCGCCATCAAGATTCGGGTTATAATATCCATCAAGAATTCCCGCATTGAATCCGGCAGCTGGATTTGATATGCTTACAACCTTGTTGCTGTTGTGAGAGAGATTAAGAGACGTTGACCATAACCAATCATGAGTCTGAATTGGAACTGCATTGATTGTCAATTCCACACCTCGGTTGCGCATTCTGCCAACATTAGCAGTAAGATTACCAACCGGATAGATAGTGGTAGGCACTGCATAACTCCAGATCATATCCTTAGTATCCTTGTTGTAATACTCAAGTGTACCATTGATTCGGCCGTTGAGGAATGAGAAATCAAGACCGATATTAAGCATGGAAGTTGTTTCCCATTTTAAGTTCGGGTTATCATTTCGAGCTGCGTGAACTTCCTTATACCATTTGTCGCCATACTGGATTTTTCCACCATATGAATAGAAGAATCTTGAAATGTATGCGTCAAAACCTGCGGAGTTACCACTCTGACCCCAGCCAACACGAATCTTGAAATCACCAAGATCCTTAAGTTTGCCAGCCCAGTTCTCGTCAGAAATTCGCCAAGCCACTGAAGCAGAGGGGAAAGTTGCCCAGCGATGATTAGCACCGAAAGAAGATGCTCCGTCACGGCGGACAGCCACTTGGAAAAGATAACGGCTCATAAGAGAATAATTGGCACGGCCATAGAATGAAATCATTCTTTTGGTCAAAGGACCATAACCGCCAAATCCGTCCTCTCTGATATTCATTGCAGCCCCCAGATTATTCCATTTAAGATCGTCATTGTAATAACCGTAAGCCCATACATTGAATTTGTCGTCATAATCGTCCTGCTCCCATGAATAACCCGCCATTAAAGCAAGTTTATGGATGTCCTTGAATTCTTTGTCATAATTTGCAAAGATTTCCATCAGTTTCTTATAATCCGTACAATAGCTTCTTTCCGTGCGACCCTCAAGCGATGCCTCCGTAGGAGACTGATGAGACTTATAAGATTTATAATCATCACCCTTTGTCTGATACGAGAAGTTACCATTGAGGAAAAGTCCGTCAATAATTTTAAACTGAATCTTACCGGTTACCTGAAGACGCTTCAAAGTTCGACGGCTGGCGTCTTCCGTAACAAGAGCCAATGGGTTATAACTTTGCGACACAAGATCCGAGTTGCTGTAATATGTTCCGTCTTCATTATAGACCGGGGCACAGGGTGTGTACTGATACATCATCTGATACACAGACTTTCCGTTTCCATCGCGAGGAACACCCCATTCATTACGGACGTTAGCATTCACGCCAAGAGCGAGAAGGAGACGGTCCTTAAGTGTTTTTCCTTCAATATATGCGCGCGCAGTAAAAAGATTATTTCCTGCACCCTTGATGATACCATCCCTTGCAATGTAGTTTACAGAAGCATTATAATTGATTGATTTATTACCGCCACTGATCGACAGGTTATGATTATGAGCAAAACCTGTACGCATCACTTCATCCTGCCAGTTGGTGTTTGCTCCTGCGTCAGCATTCGGCGTTACCCCCAAATCAGTTGCGAAAGAACGGATCTGATCAGCAGTCATCATTTTATGGTCATTTGCGACCTTCTCCCAAGATACATAACCTTGGTATGAAATACGTGGAGGACCATCATTGCCACGCTTTGTTGTTACTATAATTACGCCATTAGCTGCTTTCGAGCCATATATGGCTGTTGCCGATGCATCACGAAGGACATCGATACTTTCTATATCACTCGGCGGGATAAGATTCAAATTTATTCCCGGTATTCCATCTACAACATACAGAGGCTCCGTAGATTCGTTGAGGGTGGAGGCACCGCGGAGGGTCATGGAGTTCACACCGCCGTTTGGGTCGGAGTTCTGAACCACGACGAGACCGGGGACTTTACCCTGCAGGAGCTGTCCGGGATCGGTGTAGCTACCGATGTTGAGGTCTTTGGAATTGACAGTGGTAATTGAACCGGTGAGGTCTTTCTTCTTCATTGTGCCGTAACCAATCACAACCACCTCGTCAAGGACTTCATTGTCTTCCTTAAGGGCAATCGTGAGGTTTGTGCCTTTAACGACAACCTCTTTCGTGATATAACCTACGTAGGATACACGAATTTTCTTACCTTGGGCTACATTGATTTTGAAATTGCCATCGACGTCGGTAGATGTTCCGACAGTTGTTCCAGGCACCATTACGCTCGCTCCGATCAGCGGTTCTCCTGCCTGATCGGTCACCGTACCTGTCACTGTGCTCTGTGCATTTGCCGACAATGCGACAAAAAAGAATGAAAGCATCACCAACATGGCGGCGCGTATGCCTGCCGAGCGACGAACCTTCTTCTCGCTTTTTACATGCTTTGAAAAATACATAGATGTAAGGTTAACTTAAACTTGTTATTATGGTATCTCGTTAAGTCGATAAACCACTGCATATCAAACGATAATCCAGATGATATATCACACTGCTTTACCTGTCTCATATACACATCTCCG
>DAWBVG010000189.1:0-2323 GCA_052279865.1 Muribaculaceae bacterium | reverse complement strand
GTCCGCACTTACGCAATGTATCTTCCCAAAAACTTGAAAGCGGATGCGCCGTTAGTTGTCTACACACATGGCTATGGATCGAAAACACGTTGGCGCACGGGGCTAAACGCCACTGCCGAGCGTGAGGGATTCGCCGTCTGCTATCCTGACGGAGCTCCCGATTCGCGTGGAAAAGATGGCTGGAAAGTGGGATATCCTCCTCAGGAATCCATGAAAATTGATGAGGCTGATTTCTTTGCCAAACTTAAGGAGGAAGTGTGTTCCCGTTTTAATCTTAGTCGCGAAAATTCCTTTATGGCAGGGATGTCGAACGGTGGAGACCTTTGTTACCAGTTGGCTTTCACCGCTCCGGGACTTTTCCGCGCCTATGCCTCTGTGGCGGGATTGCTTTTTGAGTGCACTTATCTGAACAATCCGCTGCCTCAACCCGTTCCATTTATTGAGATTCATGGAGACGCCGACAAGACCTCGATGTGGGAAGGTGATCATGAAAACACCGGCGGCTGGGGTGCCTATATCCCTGTGCCCCTGGCAGTCAGCACGATGGCTACCGCAAACCGCTGCTGTTCAATGCGCACCGAGACTTTCCCCACGCTCACCGATTCCACGCGGATGGTGACGCGCACAATCTACTACGATTCTCCTTCGGGTTATGACGTAGAGGTGTATAAGGTTGAAGGCGCTCCACATTCATGGCATGTGAAAGACGTTGAGACCCACGAAGTGGTGTGGCGCTTCTTCTCAAGGTATTTGCATACTAAATGAGATTTTATTAATTTTGCAATCCAATGGATCCGGCGCCGTTGACGCCGGGATCCGACGATAGATATGCAGCCCATTATAGATAAAATAGATCCTGCGCTCATAGAAGCCGAACTGACGCCCGATAAACTCTTGCGCCACACCAATAAAGGCGACAATGAGATCTACGTCATAGATGCCTTCAATGCGCCGAACACCATGCGCGAGATCGGACGTCTGCGCGAGATCGCTTTCCGCGATGCGGGAGGCGGCACCGGTCTTGAATGCGACATTGATGAATTCGACACGATGCCTACGCCTTGCCGCCAGATGATAGTATGGAATCCTACAGACCGGGAAATCATCGGCGGATACCGTTTTATTCTCGGAGAGGATATCAGCGTTGTTGACGGCGTGCCCCACATAGCCACATCACATATGTTCAGGTTTTCGGAGCGTTTCATCACGGAGTTCCTTCCAGAGACGATTGAGCTCGGTCGCTCTTTCGTAGCGCTCGAATATCAGACCACCAAAGCCGGTCCGAAGGCGCTCTACGCCCTTGACAACCTTTGGGACGGATTGGGCGCACTGACAGTGGTCTACCCTCAGATCAAATATCTATTCGGGAAAGTGACAATGTATCCGCAATATAACCGCGAATGCCGCGACATGATTCTCGGCTTCATGCACCGTCACTTCCCCGACCCCGACAATCTTGTTACCCCAATCGACCCGTTGCCCTCAGCGGCTGACACTCCAGAAGTGCAGTCACGGTTCACGGGCGACGATTATAAGGAGGATTTCCGTATCCTCAACCATTTCATCCGCGAGCACGACCTCAAGATTCCGCCACTGGTGAATTCATATATGGCACTCTCGCCCACAATGAGGATGTTTGGCACTGCAATAAACAGAGAATTCGGAGATGTGGAGGAAAGCGGTATCTTCTTTAGGATATCTGACATTTTCGAAGACAAAAAGATGCGACATATCGGCACCTATAACGAAATCCCATGAACACAACAATCCTTATGCTGGGTGGCTCACGCCGCGTCTCAATGGCCCAGCTCCTTAAAGAAAGCGGCGCGCGCCTCGGATGCGAGGTGGAAATCATATCCTATGAACTTGACAAGGAAGTGCCTATTGCCCTCGAGGGGGAAGTAATCAAAGGTAAAAGCTTCTCAGACCCCGATGTTATCGATGATATCGCGCACATCGTCAAGGAGAGAAATGTGAAAATCATCCTCCCATTCATTAATTCGGCAATCGAGATCGCATCTCTCTGCAAGGAAAGAATCCCCGGAGTGTTCGTGCCTGTATCCGATTTCTCCACCACCTCAAGCATGTTCGACAAGGTTGAGGCGGCTCGCCTTTTCAAGGAAGCCGGCTTCCCTATTCCCCGCACCTATTCGGTGATCGACAATGACATGCCTGCAATCGTGAAACCGCGCAAGGGCGGTTCATCTCGCGGCATAAAGATCTTTCACGATGTTGAAGACCTTATGCTTCTCCAGGATCTTGACAAATACATCATTCAGGAATACATTGAGCATAACCGCGAATATTCGGTCGACTGCTACAT
>DAWBVG010000188.1:0-3426 GCA_052279865.1 Muribaculaceae bacterium | reverse complement strand
TTACTGAAAGCTACTGCGACTAGGCTGTTAATACGATGTCTTTTTTGTCGCTGTTCGGCTTTTCGCGGCTGCTTGATTCGTATGGTGTGGAATCGGAGGCGGTTAAGCTGCCAGACAAGAAACTCTATACGGAATTGCCACGTCCGTATCTCGCTCAGGTGAAGAGCTGTTTCGTGATTGTTACTGATATCCGTAAGGAATATGACGGCAGCGAGACGGTGGATTTTTTGCATTTCGGTCAGCCGAAAAAGTGGAAGCTTGAGGATTTTGAAAGAAAAGCCACCGGTGTTGTCTTGCTTGCCAAGGCAACGAAAGATTCCCGCGAACCGGAATATGCAAAGCATCATTTCTTTGATGTCGTTGAGAAAGGTAAACTTTGGGTGCTGATTCTTTGTGCCCTCTTTTTAGTGGTATCCGGTTTTGTGATTGATCGCTTCTGGAGCAATTTATCCACAATCTTCCTCACTTTGGTGAATTTCGCAGGTATTGCGGTGACATGGCTTCTGATACTTAAGACGTTAAAGATCAAAAGTAAATCTGCCGACAGAATATGCGGAGTGCTTGAGGAGCATGGTTGCGATCATGTGCTCGAACAGAAGGCATCAACCTTTTTCGGCATTTTCAGCTGGAGCGAAGTCGGGATAACGTATTTCTCCATATCCACCCTGATACTTTTCCTTTTTCCCGGAGAGATCCATTATTTAGCATTGCTTAACGGGTGCTGTCTCCCCTTCACGGTGTGGAGCATATGGTATCAGAAATACAGAATCAAGACCTGGTGCACGCTTTGCGTCACTACGCAAGGACTTCTGTGGCTGCAGTTCTTCTGTTATCTTTTCGGAGGGTGGTGGAGCGACATATTCCCTCTTCGCTTGTCGCTCTTCCTGATGATTGCGGCTTATGGCGCAACGTTAATGGCGGTGAACCGTCTTATGAGTTTTATAAAAAGCAGATGAGATATGGGTGTTTTTGATGATTTGAACAAGAGACTTGGTCTTGAGGTGCTCACCCCTCCTGAAATGAATCAGATTCATTTCGAAACCGGTCAGCATTCTCCCGTTGCAGCTACCGGGGAGGATACCGCCATGTCGATAGCGGAGCATAATAATGTTAAGAAATTGTGAAATTTTAATTTGAATATTTGTTGAGCGTGATAAAAATCGTTTAATTTGCATTATAATTGTGTGCAAATTTTGCGATAAATGGATGGATCAAACGAAAAAACAGCTGTAGAGGAGATCCCTTCTGCAGTTGATACCAAAAAGAAAACAAAAAAGAAAGAGGCAACCGCAAAGAATGGTATAATTTGTCTGCTCGTGGTGTTCGGACTGTTCTATTTTTTAGGACAGGGTATGGGTGTGGCAAACATGCTCAAGACCATGATGAACACCGCTCATGATCTTTTGCTGAACACCGTGTTCTATCTGATGTCGATTTGTGTCCTTACGGGTGCGATCGGCAGAATTTTTGTGGAATTCGGGGTTGTGAAACTCTTGGAGAAGATTCTACGTCCGCTAATGAAGCCGCTTTTCAATCTCCCCGGAGTGGCATCGCTTGGAGCCGTGATGACTTTTCTGAGTGATAATCCCGCTATAATCTCCCTGGCTTCCGACAAACGATTCAGTTCATACTTCAAGAAATTCCAGCTGATTTCCCTCACCAATTTCGGCACTGCGTTCGGAATGGGACTTTTGGTGATGGTATTTATGGTGGGACAAGGCTTTTTCTGGCAGCCTCTGATAGGATTTGCCGGGGCGTTCATAGGGTGCATTGTCTCCACGCGCCTGATGCAATATTTTGTGATTAAGAATTATCCCAACTATCTCGTAGAAGATGCGGTGGTAGAAACCGGAGAAGAGAAAGAGGAAGACGACAAGACAGAAGGAAAATCTGCATTTGTGAGGATATTGTCAGCACTGCTCGATGGCGGAAAATCCGGAGTAGATGTCGGTATCGCCATTATTCCAGGAGTGCTGATTATCTCTACGCTTGTGATGCTCCTGACCTTCGGACCCTCCGCCAATGGAGAATATACCGGCGCGGCATACGAAGGTGTTGCTGTGTTGCCCTGGCTGGCGCAAAAGATAAACGTTGTTTTCGAATGGCTGTTCGGATTCCATGACCCTCATCTTATAGCTTTCCCTATTACATCTCTCGGTGCGGTTGGTGCCGCTTTGAGTCTTGTGCCCAACTTCCTCAGTCAAGGATGGATGGACGGCAATGCGATAGCGGTGTGCACAGCAATAGGTATGTGCTGGAGCGGGTATCTCTCCACTCACACCGCCATGCTCGACTCTCTCGGCTACAGAGAGTTGACCTCGAAGGCGATTGCAGCCCACACAATCGGCGGTCTTTGCGCTGCGGTCGCCGCGCATCTGATCTATATGCTCGTCACTCTTGTTATGTAATTAAGATCTCCTCCTAAATAACTAAAACCCAATTTAAAGATAGAAATGAATTATCAAGGTCTTAATGACAGCCAGGTAATTGAAAGCAGGCGCGTAAACGGAGAGAATGTGCTAACGCCTGTGAAGCGCGATCCATTATGGAAACAGTTTCTCAGAGGATTCAAAGACCCTCTGATCATTATTCTGCTTGTTGCTCTTGCATTATCGGTAGGAATTGCAATCTATGAAGCATATATAGATGCCGACCACTCCTTTAAACCATTCTTCGAGCCAGTAGGTATATTCGCTGCCATATTTCTTGCAACGGGCTAGAGTTTCTGGTTTGAGATGAAAGCCAACAAAGAGTTTGCCGTTCTCAACCAGGTCAATGACGAGGAGCCGGTACAGGTGTGGCGCAATGGTGCGATCACCCAGATTCCCCGAAAAGATATCGTGGTGGGTGATATCGTGGTTGTCAACACTGGTGATGAAATTCCCGCAGACGGTACGCTTCTTGAGGCAACATCGATGAATGTTGATGAATCATCGCTCACCGGGGAGCCATCATGCATGAAGACCACAAACGAGTCCCTGTTTGACCCCGAAGCCACTTATCGTTCGAATGCGCTTATGCGTGGCACAAAAGTGATGGAAGGTCATGGAGTGTTTGAGGTTACGGCTGTCGGCGACAAGACCGAGAACGGGAAGGTATTCAAGGAATCACAGATAGATAATTCAGTTAAGACACCTCTCAATGAGCAGCTTGACCGTCTGGGTAGGTTGGTGTCGATTTCCAGTTATGTCATAGCGGCAATTATCGTTGCCGGTCGCATGGTGATGTATTTCACCCACAGCGTGGAATTTGAATGGCTGAGTTTCGTTCAGTATTTCTTGCAGACGCTGATGATAGCCGTGACATTAGTGGTTGTGGCTGTTCCGGAAGGTTTGCCGATGGCTGTGACTCTATCGCTGGCATATTCCATGCGCCGGATGCTGCGCACTAACAACCTTGTGCGCAAGATGCACGCCTGCGAGACGA